>DAIPJR010000224.1:0-3857 GCA_036770165.1 Actinomycetes bacterium
GGGCCGTGATGATGACGGGGACGAGCGCCTTGGGCAGCTTGGAGAGGGCCGCCGTCACCGCCGTCTGGAACGCCGGGTCGTCGACGGTGCGGTCCTTGCTGGAGTAGATGACCACCACGTCGGCTCCGTCGCGGCCGAACGCCTGGTCTGCGACGGCCTGGGCGCGGGTGCTCTCGCTGCTCGGGTCGTTGAACCCGCCGCCGACCAGCCGCCCGAACACACCGGTGCCCCAGACGACGGCCACGACCACGAAGACGCCGGCGACCCCGAGCACCCAGCGCCGTCTGCTGTACGTGAGGTGGCCGAGTCGTTCCAGCATGTCCCGCTCCTTGCTCTGTCGGTGTGAGACTACCCTTGCGTTGCAGCTGCTCACTGGTGTGAACGGTGTTTACAACCTGAACAGCGCAAACTATGCTTACGCCGTTCACTCTTGTCAAGCGAAACTTTGTCGACGTACGGAGCCCGACAGCCCATGACGGTCACGACCCAGCCGGACACCGGCACCCGGCGCGAGCGCCAGCGAGCCGCGACGGTGCAGGAGATCAAGGACGTCGCGCGCACCCTGCTGGTCGAGCGGGGCACCTCGGCGCTCTCGCTGCGGGCCATCGCCCGCGAGATGGGCGTGACCGCTCCGGCGCTGTACCGGTACTTCGACGGGCACGAGGTGCTGGTGGAGGCGCTGGCTGCAGACTTCTACGACGAGCTCTCCGACACGATGGAGGCAGCGAGCGCAGCCGAGTGCGACGACCACCAGGGCGACCCCGGCACGGCGGTGGCGCACCGACTGATCGCCGCTACCGTCGCGTTCCGGACCTGGTCCGTGGGGCACCCCGCCGAGTTCAGCCTGATCTTCGGCACCCCGATCCCTGGCGTCGACCTGTACGACGAGAACAGCCCGGCCTGCATCGCCGGGCAACGGTTCGGGCTGGTCTTCGCCGCGCTCTTCCTCCAGCTCTGGTCCGTGCGCCCGTTCGCCGTGCCCGACCTGGGCGAGCTGGACCCGCGGCTGTTCCCCCAGCTCGAGGCCTACCGCGCGCGTCTCGGCGTCGACCTGCCGGTCCCCGTGGTCTACGTCTTCCTGTCCTGCTGGGCCCGCATCTACGGCATGGTCACGATGGAGCTGTTCGGACACCTGACCTTCGCCCTCGACGACGCTGAGCCGATCTTCATGACCGAGCTGTTCCAGATCGGCCGGCTCATGGGCCTCACGGACATCCTCCACGAGCTCGGCTGACGGGACGTCCGCGGGTGGAGCTCGACCATGTCGTCCTCGGCGTCGCGGATCTCGACGCGGCCGCCAGCCATCTCCGCGACCGGTTCGGGCTGATCGCCGCGGCGGGAGGCCGACATCCCGGCTGGGGCACCGCCAACCGCGTCGTGCCGCTGGGGGACTCGTACGTCGAGCTCGTCACCGTCGTCGACCCGGTCGAAGCGGCCGGCAGCCCCTTCGGACGCTGGGTGGCATCGATGCTCGCCGGCGGCCCCGCCGTGGGCTGGGCGGTCCGTACCGACGACATCGCCGCGGTCGCGGCCCGGCTCGGCCTCCAGGTGGCCGACGGGTCCCGCACCACCACCGCCGGCGCGCGGCTCTCGTGGCAGATCGCCGGGATCGAGCGGGCGGCGCAGGAACCGGGGCTCCCGTTCTTCATCGAGTGGGGTCCGGCCACTCCCCCGCCGGGCCGGGCCGGCGCCGGGCACGACGCTGGCGACGTCCGCCTCGGGCGGCTGGTCGTTCGGATCGACGAGGACCGTCTGCGGGGCTGGCTCGGGGGCGACCTCGACCGCGTGGTCGCCGTCACGGGTCCCTCACCCGGCTACGTCGACCAGGTCCGCCTCACCACCTCCGTTGATCATGGGCAGATCGCCCTTGTGGATCAAGGAAAAGGGGCCGTTCGTCCATGATCAACGCGAGAGGTTCAGAGGTCGATGCCGGTGAGGACCAGGACCCGCTCGTAGGTGAAGTCGGTCATGGCGTACTTGAGCCCCTCGCGGCCGACGCCTGACTCCTTCACGCCGCCGTACGGCATCTGGTCGGCCCGGAAGCTCGGCACGTCGCCGACGACGACGCCGCCGACCTCGAGCTCGCGGTGCGCGGCGAAGGCGACGCGCAGGTCCCGGGTGAAGATGCCGGTCTGCAGCCCGAACCGGCTGTCGTTGACGAGCGCGAACGCCTCGTCGGCACCGTCGAAGGCGGTCACCGTGAGCACCGGTCCGAAGATCTCCTCGGTGGCGGCGCGAACGTCGGCGGGTACGTCGACCAGCACGGTCGGAGCGTAGGCGGCCCCGTCGCGCGTACCCCCGGTCAGCACCTTGGCGCCACCCGCGACGGCCTCGTCGACCCACTCCTCGACTCGGACGGCGGCCGCCTCGTTGACCAGCGGCCCGACGTCGGTGCGCTCGTCGCGGGGGTCGCCGGTGACCTGGGCGGCCACCTTGTCGACCAGCTGCTCGAGCACGCGGTCGTAGACGGCTCGGTCGACGAGCACCCGCTGGACCGACACGCAGGACTGCCCGCCCTGGTAGTTGGCGAAGGTGGCGATCCGCGTCGTCGCCCAGTCGAGGTCGGCGTCGGAGGAGTAGTCGGCGCACACGACGGCCGCCGCGTTGCCGCCGAGCTCGAGGGTGACGTGCTTGCGCGGCGCTGCGTCCATGATCGAGTAGCCGACCGGTCCGGACCCGGTGAACGAGATGACCGGCAGGCGCGGGTCGGCGACGAGGCCTGGCATGGCCTCGTTGGGTACCGGCAGCACCGACCACATCCCGGCAGGCAGGTCGGTCTCGCCCAGCAGCTCACCCAGCAGCAGGGACGCCAGCGGCGTCGCAGGAGCCGGCTTCACGATGATCGGCGCACCGACCGCGAGCGCGGGCGCCACCTTGTGGGCGACCAGGTTGAGCGGGAAGTTGAACGGCGCGATGCCGAGCACGGGTCCCTTGGGGAAGCGCCGGACGAGGGCCGCTCGCCCGGCCATCGCGGTCTCGGTGTCGAGCCGCACCAGCTCGCCACCCTCGCGACGCACCTCCTCGGCCGCCCAGCGGAACGTCGCCGAGGCACGCGTCACCTCAGACCTCGCCCACTTGACCGGCTTGCCGTTCTCGGCGGTGATCAGTGCAGCGATCTCGTCGGCCCGCTCGGCGATGCGCCGCGAGACGTGCATGAGAGCCTCGGCCCGAGCCCCCACCGACAGCCGAGCCGCGGTGTGCCGGACGGCGTCGGCCGCGGCCACAGCCTCCTCCATCTGGGCCTGGGTGGGAACGGACACGCTCGCCACCAGCGACCCGTCGTACGGGTGCAGGACGTCGAGGATGCCCTTGCCGGTGGCGGCCCGGCCGGCGAGGTAGAACGGCAGCACGTCGGTCATGCCGACGAGGGTACGTGCGCCGGACCGCCGTTCCGTTGTCCTCCGTGTAAACACCGGTTGCCCCGGCCGTACGGGACGTCCTATCGATGGGGCTCGGAGTCCGGGACCCGCCCGGCCCGTACGCGCAGGGCCAGCCAGAGCTCGGCGCGGAGGTCGGCGTCGTCGAGAGGGCGCCCGAGCAGCTCCTCCACCCGACGCATCCGGTAGCGCAGCGTGTGCCGGTGCACGCCCAGGTCGGCGGCTGCCGTGTCCCACTGGCCGTGCCGCGCGAGCCACGCCTGCAGCGACGCGAGCAGGTCGCCCTTGCGCCCTTCGAGCGGCGCGAGCAGGGCGTCGGCCACTCCGCGGGCCGCTTCCGGGTCGAGAGCGCCCAGCATCCCCTCGGTCGCGAGCTGCCCGTACCAGCGGATGCCGGGACCGTGTGCGGCGCCGAGCGCCTGCAGCGCCTCCGTGCGCGCCCGCCCCAGCTCGGCCACACCCGCGGCCCCCCCGCCCCCC
>DAIPJR010000225.1:0-3850 GCA_036770165.1 Actinomycetes bacterium
GGCGTCGTTCGTCGCGACGATGGCGGCGGCGACGTCGCAGATCTCGTACACCGCATCCAAGGGCGGGGTGCTCGCGATGTCCCGCGAGCTCGGCGTGCAGTTCGCCCGCGAGGGCATCCGGGTCAACGCGCTGAGCCCTGGCCCGGTCAACACCCCCCTGCTGCAGGAGCTGTTCGCCAAGGACCCGGAGCGTGCGGCGCGGCGGCTGGTGCACATCCCGTTCGGCCGCTTCGCGGAACCGTCGGAGATCGCGGCGGCGGTCGCCTTCCTCGCGAGCGACGACTCGTCGTTCATCACGGCGGCCAACTTCCTGGTGGACGGCGGCATCTCCGGGGCGTACGTCACGCCGCTGTAAGGGGGTCGGGATGGTCAGGCTGGTCTACTCGGCCATCATGTCGCTCGACGGCTACGTGGCGGACGCTGGCGGCGGGTTTGACTGGGCGGCGCCGGACGAGGAGGTCTTCGCGTTCGTCAACGACCTCGAGCGCACCATCGGCACCTACCTGTACGGGCGGCGGATGTACGAGGTCATGGCGTTCTGGGAGACGGCGCCGGCGCGCGCGAACCAGCCCGACGTGGTGCGCGACTTCACGCAGATCTGGCAGGCCGCCGACAAGGTCGTCTACTCCACGACGCTGGCGACGGTCTCCACGGCGCGGACGACGGTCGAGCGGGTCTTCGATGCCGAGGCGGTGCGGGAGCTGAAGACGGTGGCGGCGCGCGACCTGTCGATCGGCGGAGCTGGACTCGCGGCCGCGGCGCTGGCGGCAGGACTGGTCGACGAGCTGCACCTGTTCCTCACGCCCGTCGTCGTCGGCGGGGGGACGAGGGCGCTTCCGGGCGGGCGTCGGCTCGACCTCGAGCTGCTCGACACGACCCGCTTCGCCGGTGGCGTGGTCTACCTCAGCTACGCAGTCCGACCGCTCCCTTGACCCTTTCCTTTGCTCTAATGCACACGAGTGACCACGCTGGGTGAGCACGGGCCAGCCTGGGGCCGAGCCCTAGCGTCCTGTTATCCGAGCGTTGACCTTTCGCTGGCTAGACATGCTCCATGACGCATCGCCGTAGGCCCGATCCACGCCCCGTACGTCCCCGCCGCCGGCTGCTGGCCATGGCCGCAGCCCTCGTCCTGCTGGCCGCAACAGCTGCCGCCGGGGTCGGCGAGGCCGCGGGTGCGGCGACCCGGTCGCACGCCAAGGCGGCCACCCGGTCGCACGCCAAGGCGGCTACCCGTACCGCTGCGGCCACCCGTGTCGCTGCGGCGAGCAGCGGCCCCTGCGGGACGCTCGCGCCCCGGGCGATCCACCCGGCTCACGTGATCTGGATCGTCATGGAGAACCGCAGCTACTCGCAGGTCATCGGCGCTCCGTACATCGCCTCCCTGGCCGCGCACTGCGGGGTGGCCACGAACTACCACAACGTCTCGCACCCGAGTCTGCCGAACTACCTCGCGATGACCTCGGGCCGACCGATGACGCTGCTGCCCAAGACCGACTGCGCGACGTTCTGTCCCGTGTCCGGGTCGTCGATCTTCAGCGAGACCAGCTCGTGGCGGGTGTTCGCCGAGTCGATGCCCGGCACGTGCGTCAAGCACGATGCGCGGCCGTACGTCGTGCATCACACCGCGGCCCCTTACTACACCGCGACGGCCGCGACCTGCGCGCGCAACGACCTGCCGCTCACCTCGCTGAACCTGGCCGCGCTTCCCAGCTTCAGCCTCATCGTCCCCAACGTGAGCAACGACATGCACGAGACCTCGTCGTCCGTTGCCAAGGGCGACAGCTGGCTACGGACGCATCTCGGTGCGATCCTCGCGAGCCCCGCCTACCGTTCCGGGTCGACCGTCGTGTTCCTCACGTGGGACGAGGGGGGCCTGACCCGTTCGACCAACAGCTGCGCGACCAACACCACCGATCCTGGCTGCCACGTGGCGCTGCTGGTCATGAGCCCCTACATCAGTCCCGGCACCCGCTGGACCGGGCTGGCCAACCACTACTCGCTGCTGCGCGCGACCGAGCGGCTGCTCGGCCTGCCGTACCTGCAGCAGGCCGCCACGGCTCCGACGTTGAGCACCGCCTTCGGCCTCTGATCGGAGCGACCCGCGCGTACGCTCCGGGCATGAGTACCCGTACCGAGGCTGACGCCGGGAGGATCCGGTTCGCCCTCACCTGCGGAGCCGTCTTCGCCGCGTTCGCCGTGTTCGGGCAGGGAGTCAGCAGATGGTCGGGGGTGACCGGAGTCGTGCTCAGCGCGGCGTTCGCCGGCTGGGTCCTCCTGAAGGGTCGGCGATCCCGCGAGCCGTGAGCCAGCAAGGACGCGGCGCGAGGGCACGGGCGCTCACCGTCCAAGCCGGCCGCCTCCCGTAGCGGCTGCAGGGCGGGCGGCCTTCTGGAGTGTGACAAAAGGCCAGGCCCTTCCCCGACGCTGCGACCCGCCGTGGGATGAGCGGCGGGAGGGGTGGTGGCCATGGCTGCCGTGCGGAGTCGGCTGGTGGGGGTTGCTGCGGGGTGCCTGGCCCTGGCCGGGGCCTTGGGGGGAGCGCCGCCGGCCGGTGCCGCGACTTCCGCAACCACGCTCGGCGACGTCGTGTACTCAAGTGGCGACCTGTACCTCGTCCATCATGTCGACGGCAGCGTGCAGCGCATCACCTGGCAGGGCGACGCCAACAACCCGTCCTGGTCGCCGGACGGGCGCACCGTCGCGTACGACCACGCCGGTGACATCTGGCTCGTCACCCCGGGGGTCGGCAAGCACCGCCTGACCTACAACCGTGCTGCGTCCGACCCGACGTGGTCGCCGGACGGGCGGACCATCGCGTACAGCCGGCGACGACCGCCGGGCACCAGATCTTCCTGGTACCTGCGGCCGGCGGCACGTCGACACCGCTCGGCCGGTCGAGGGCCGGCTGCGACGCGACGCAACCCGCGTGGGCGGCGGACTGGGAGATCGCCTACGCCTGCGCGGGCACGGGGATCGCGGTGCAGTGGCCGACTACTGCTCCCCGGCTGATCGTGCCGGACTCCTACGCGAGCGAGCCCGCGTTCACCGCAGGCAGCAAGCACCTGGTCTACCTCAGCCTCTGCGCCCCTGGGCTGTGCCAAGAGGTCGCCGTGTGGGAGACCACCGCGCGCGGGGCGAGCCGGCACCAGATCGACAGCCCGATCGCCCAGCGCTGGACGTGTGCCGAGGGTGACATCTGCCTGGCCTCCGTGACCGGTTCGCCGTACGGAGGCTGGGCCGAGGCCGGCACCTACTCCGACACCGGCGAGGGTGGCAGCACGACCTTCACCTGCTACCAGGGTGCGATCGACAACGGCAACGGTGACATCCCCCTGACGCCGCCGTCGTTCTGCGTGACCGGATACGCCCCCGCCTTCGCCGTACGCCCCGCCTGACGCGAGCCGTCAGCGGAACGCGGCGATCACGGCGGCCATCTGCTCGTAGCCGGAGGGGTCGGCGACCCGCAGCACGACCTCGGACACGCCCGCGTCGGCCAGCTCCCGGAACCGGCCCACGTGGTCCTCGACGGTGCCCGCGTTGACCGAGGCGACGTACGCCGAGGGGCTCTGACCGCGCGGCCGGTGCAGGTCGACGAGCTCGGCCAGGTGCCCGTCGTGGGCGCCCACCAAGACGGTGGACAGGTGCGACAGCTCGACCGTACGACCGGCCCGCGCGCAGTGCCCGCGCAGGACCTCGGCCTTGCGTCGGACGGTCGCGAGGTCGCCCATGACGTTCGCCACGTCCGCGTACTGCGTCACCTGCGGAGCCCCGATCACCGCCCCACCCCCAGCGCCAGGGCGAGCGCACCTGTACGCGCTCACCGCGCCGCCACCAGACTCCGTAGCGCCGC
>DAIPJR010000033.1:0-12023 GCA_036770165.1 Actinomycetes bacterium
AGCTTCAACCCGTCAGGCACGACCAAATCATCAGCGGCAGTCAGGTCGTCGATCTGCGCGGGTTCTAGCCCAGGGGCTAAGGACTCGGCTATGGGCGCTCCACCGCTTCGCCAGGCCGCCTCGAGCTCGTTCAGAACCGAGACGAGTTGTCCTTCACGTCGTACGTCTTGGGGATCTGGGGTTGGACGGATGTTCATGAACGCCCTTCTCTACTTACGGCGCCGCGGTCGACAGGCGATGGTCTCAGTTCGGACCACCGCCGCCTCCACCCCCGCCTGACGGGTCAAGATTGCTGTTCGGGCACAGATAGAACGACGGAATTGGGGCCGCCGTCAGCGGGATGACCAGAAATGGGGTTCCTCCAGTCGTAGGGAGTCCCTGACTCGAGACGGGGGCGGCGGATTGAAGTCCGCACTGCGTGATCATTGCGCTGTACACCGTGCCCTCGGCGCGGTTCTGGAGGGATGGGACGGCTCGGAGACTCGCTCCGGCACCGCCCAGATCCGCGGGGCCGCCTTGACGACTTGCGTAGAGCGGGTACTCGTCACACTGGAATACCGGATCTTCCGCATGCGCCAGACAGTCTGCGCTTCGGTATTGTTTCTTCGTGTACCAGCCCGGTGGAACCTGAGTCTTCTTGTTGGGCCCGGACATGTAGTTGAGCTGGACGAGCCAGGGGCGGGCGGCGATGGTGTCCCGGTCGTGCACGGCGGCAGCGTAAGCGTTGTAGAACGCGGGCACGTGCGGGTTGGACGTACCCGCCGGGAAGAGGATCGGGAGGTCCTCGCACGGGTTAGCGGTCGCGAAGGCGGCGCCGCGCAGCGCCGCGGCGCCGACCAGCTGCAGGCACTGCGTCGCCGCCACCTGGAGCACGTGCTGCGTGTACGGGGTCGGGTCGCGGTCTCGGGCCCGAGCAGGCCCGATGAGGCCGTCGGCCATGCGCCCGCCCCAGTCGTCGACCACGGACGTCGTACCCGCCGCGGTCGGCACCGCCGGCGGCTGCGCCGGCAGCGGAGGGTCCGGGAACGGCGGCACGAACACGGCGGTGCCGAGGTTGCCGGCCAGCGGGATCAAGATGGCGGCACCGAACGCGGCCGCGAGGGTGCCGAGGATGGTCTGGATCGGCACCCCGTCGGCCTCCAGGGCGAGGCAGGCCTTCCCGGGGTCGCTGATGGACGACGGCAGCAGGTTCACGGACGGGAGCTGCGCGACGGTGACGCACAGTGCGGCGGCGCCGCCGATCGTGGCGTACGACTGCGCGATCGCGTCCAGGTCGTACCCGTCGATGCTGTCGGACACCTTGACCCACGGGCTCTCGACCGTGGGTCCGGATCCGGACAGCATCGCTCGTACGTACGTGATCGGGCCGCCCGCGACGGTCGGGATCGTCCCGCTGGCGGTGACGGCGAAGCCGGGGGTACCGGCGTCGGCGGACCCGTTGGCGAGCGCGGCCACGACGGTCGGGCCGGCGCCGGGCGTGACCACGACGCCCCCTTGGAGGACCCACTGGCACGCGCCCAGCGAGCACGGGGAGAAGTCCGACGCCGTCGCGAGGCCGTGCACGTCGACCGCGTAAAGACCCGAGTGCCAGGTGAGGTGCGTCAGGGCGAGCCGGGCGTCGCCCGCGTCGAGGAAGTCGCGCCCCAGGTCGGGCCAGGTCTTGCCCCACGGCGCCTCCCCGCCCTGGTCCGACGGTGAGAACCCGCCCGCGGTGTCGATCTCGGCGAGCAAGTTGCCGGGCCCGCAGTCCACGGTGAACGAGGCCCGCAGCGATCCGCGCGAAGCGGTCACGCTCGAGACCGCGACGGTCCCCTGACCGGCGTCGCTGCCGTCCGCCCCGCGCAGGCACTGGGAGTAGTCCACGTGGGCGGAGCACCCCACCGCTCCGGCGACCGAGCCGTCCTGGACTGTCCCGTACGGGCAGGGCGCGACCAGCGCGACCGTGCCCGTACGGGCGGTTCCCGGCGCGGCCGGCACGGCCGACCAGCGCACCGTATAGCCGCCCGCGGTGTCGGCGCGGGCCACCTGCGGCCGTCCCCCGGCGGTCGCTGTCAGGACCAGCGCCCCGACCACGACGGATGTCACGAAGACCTTGCCGAACCGCATCGCCAGCCCCCGGGCTCGTCCAGATGATCAAATCGATGGGACATTAGTGCCCCAACGCACGGTTTGTCATCCGGCGACTCGGCGCGGCTCTTCACAGGCTGTCGGCGCCGCGGTCTAACCTGGCGCTGGACGTCAGCAGCCGGGTCGTCACGGCTCGCACGAACGAAGGAGTACGCCACGTTGTCCGAGCAGGGTTCCGAGCTCATCGACCTCGCCTCTACCGACGCTGCCGAGAGCGCCGAGGCGATCCGGTTCCGCAGCGACGTGACGGTCGAGCTGGTGAAGTCGAGCGCCCACGACTCCGACGTCGTGTTCGCCGCGCGGGTCTCCACCGCGGGGGAGCAGTCGCTCGAGGCGGTCGACGAGGACGCCAGCCGCTCCAAGGGGCTGATCGGCTACCTGATGCGGGCGCGCCACGGCAGCCCGTTCGAGCACAACTCGATGACCTTCTTCGTCGAGGCGCCGATCTTCGTGTTCCGCGAGTTCATGCGGCACCGGATCGCGTCGTACAACGAGGAGTCCGGCCGCTACCGCCAGCTCAGCGCGGTGTTCTACGTGCCGGGGCCCGAGCGCCGGCTGGTCCAGGAGGGCAAGCCGGGGGCCTACGACTTCGTCGAGGGAACCCCCGAGCAGTACGACGTGGTCGTCGCCCAGACGCAGCAGGCCTGCACGCAGGCCTACGCGGCCTACCTCGCGATGCTCGACGCCGGGGTGGCCAGAGAGGTGGCCAGGGGCGTCCTCCCGGTGGCCACGTACTCGTCGATGTACGTCACGCTCAACGCCCGCTCGCTGATGAACTTCCTGTCCCTGCGTACCAAGCGCGAGGGCTCGCACTTCCCGTCGTACCCGCAGCGCGAGATCGAGATGGTGGCCGAGAAGATGGAGGCCGAGTGGGCCCGGCTGATGCCGATCACCTACGCCGCTTTCGAGACCAACGGCCGGGTATCCCCGTGAGACGCGAGTAATCTGGTAGCCATGCCAGCGACCCTGCCCAAGGAGGCGACGGCCGACGCCCCGTTCGGCCGGGTCCTCACGGCGATGGTCACCCCGTTCCGTCTCGACGGCGGGCTCGACGTCGACGGTGCGCAGCGCCTCGCCACGCATCTGGTCGACGCCGGAAACGACGGGCTCGTCCTCAACGGGACGACCGGCGAGTCACCGACGACCACCGACGGCGAGAAGGACACGCTCCTGCGCGCCGTGCTCGAGGCGGTCGGCGACCGCGCGTGGGTCCTCGCCGGTGCGGGCAGCAACGACACCGCGCACAGCATCGAGCTCGCCTACGCGGCGGAGAAGGCGGGCGCGCACGGCTTGCTGCTCGTCACGCCGTACTACAACAAGCCGCCGCAGACCGGGCTGCTGGCCCACTTCACGGCCATCGCCGACGCGACCGAGCTCCCGGTGATGCTCTACGACATCCCGCACCGCACCGGCGTCGCCCTCGAGACCGACACCCTCGTCCGGCTCGCCGAGCACCCACGCATCGTCGCCAACAAGGACGCCAAGGGCGACCTTGCGGCCGCCTCGGCGGTGATCGCCAGGTCCGACCTCGCCTACTACAGCGGCGACGACGTCCTCAACCTCCCGCTCCTCTCGGTCGGGGCGGTGGGCATCGTGAGCGTCGTCACGCACGTCGCCACCGCGCGCCTGGTCGAGCTCGTCAGCGCCTACCGGTCCGGCGACGTCATGCGCGCTCGCGACCTCCACCACCAGCTGTTGCCCGTCTTCACGGGCCTCTTCCGCACTCAAGGAGTCATCCTGACGAAGGCCGCTCTCAACCAACTGAGCCTGCCCGCCGGACCCGTCCGGCTCCCGCTCCTCGACGCCACTCCCGACCAGGTCGCCCAGCTGTGCCGCGACCTGACCGCGGGCGGGGTCGCGGGGTTCACCGCATGACCTCGACCCAGCACCAGCTCGGCCTGCCGCCGCCCCTCGCCGAGGGAGCACTGCGCCTGGTCGCCCTCGGCGGCCTCGGCGAGATCGGCCGCAACATGACGGTCTTCGAGTGGGGCGGCCGGCTGCTCGTCGTCGACTGCGGCGTCCTGTTCCCCGAGGACCACCAGCCGGGCGTCGACCTGATCCTGCCCGACTTCGAGTACATCCGGGACCGGCTCGACGACGTCGAGGCCATCGTCCTCACGCACGCGCACGAGGACCACATCGGCGCCGTCCCGTACCTGCTGCGCGAGAAGGGCGACATCCCGCTGATCGGGTCGCGGCTGACCCTCGCCCTCGTCGAGGCCAAGCTGCGCGAGCATCGGATCAAGCCGTACACGCTCGAGGTCAAGGAGGGCCAGGTCGAGCAGGTCGGTCCGTTCGGCCTCGAGTTCGTCGCGGTCAACCACTCGATCCCCGACGCGCTCGCGGTCGCGATCCGTACGCCGGCCGGTCAGCTGGTCCTCCACACGGGCGACTTCAAGATGGACCAGCTCCCGCTGGACGGGCGCATCACCGACCTGCGCGCCTTCGCCCGGCTCGGCGAGGAGGGCGTCGACCTGTTCCTCGTCGACTCCACCAACGCCGAGGTCCCCGGGTTCGTCCGTACGGAGCGCGACATCGAACCGGTCATCGACGCGGTGTTCGCCCGTGCCGAGCGGCGGGTCATCTCGGCCTGCTTCGCCTCGCACGTCCACCGCGTGCAGCAGATCCTCGACACCGCACACAAGCACGGCCGCAAGGTGGCCTTCGTCGGTCGCTCGATGGTGCGCAACATGGGCGTGGCGCGCGACCTCGGCTACCTCACCATCCCGAGCGGGCTGATGGTCACCGTCGACGAGCTGGAGAACCTGCCGGACGAGAAGGTCGTGCTCGTCTGCACCGGGTCGCAGGGCGAACCCATGGCGGCGCTGTCCCGCATGGCCAACAACGACCACTCCATCAAGATCGGTGTGGGCGACACGGTGCTGCTCGCGTCGTCGCTGATCCCGGGCAACGAGAACGCCGTCTTCCGAGTGATCAACGGCATCGCCCGGCTCGGCGCCGACGTCGTCCACAAGGGCAACGCGCTCGTGCACGTCTCCGGGCACGCAGCCGCGGGGGAGCTGACGTACTGCTACAACATCGTGCGGCCGCGCAACGTGATGCCGGTGCACGGGGAGTGGCGGCACCTGCGGGCCAACGGCGACCTCGCGATCAAGACCGGCGTGCCGGCCGACCGCGTGATCCTGGCCGACGACGGTGTCGTGGTCGACCTCGTCGACGGCGTGGCCAAGATCGTCGGAGCGGTGCCGTGCGGCTTCGTCTACGTCGACGGCTCCTCGGTCGGCGACATCACCGAGTCGTCGCTCAAGGACCGGCGGATCCTGGGCTCCGAGGGCTTCATCTCGGTCGTGGCCGTGGTCGACCTCACCGATGGCAAGGTGGTCGGCGGCCCGGACATCCACGCCCGCGGGTTCGCCGAGGACCAGGGCGTCTTCGACTCCGTACGTCCCAAGATCGCCGCAGCGCTCGAGGACGCCCTCCGCGAGGGGACCACCGACGTCTACGAGCTGCAGCGGGTCCTGCGACGGGCCGTCGGCAAGTGGGTGTCCGACACCCACCGGCGCCGCCCGATGATCATCCCCGTCGTGCTCGAGGTCTAGTCGGGAAAAGGGGCCCGCACGGCGTGGGACGCGTGGGATCGGTGATGTCTGTGGGTAATCTGCGCCCATGGCCAGCCGTACCTCCGCCGGCCCCGCTCGTGCGCGCGCTTCTGCGAGTACGAGCCGTCAGGCGGCTTCCCCAGGGCGAGTGGCGCGAACGGGCAGGCAGGGCAGCGGGCGAAGGCCCCCAGCTAAGCCGGCTGCCCGACGCGCCTCGGCGCCGCACCGTGCCCCGAAAGGGCCGGGTCTGCCGACACGGTTCGCCCGCTGGTGGGGGCGGCTGATCTCGCGGATCTGGCTCGGGATCGCGCACCTGGTCGGCGGGACCACGCGCCGGATCGGCAGCGGAGCCAAGGACAGTGCCGCCCAGCTCGACCCGGCCACGCGTCGGGACGGCTTCGGCCTGCTGCTCGTCGGCGGTTGCCTGCTGGTGGCGGCCTCGACCTGGTGGCGGCTCGCGGGCCCGGTCGGCACGACCGTCCGTACGGTCACCCTGGGCGCCGCGGGGTCGATGGCCTGGGCCGTACCCTTCCTGCTCGCCGCGTGGGCGTGGCGGGTGCTCCGGCATCCCGACCGCAACGCCCCCGGCGGACGGCTGGTGATCGGCTGGGCCGCGGTGATCCTCGGCGTCCTGGGCGTCGTCCACGTCCTGTACGGCACGCCTCAGCCGGCGGCCCCGGCGGCCATGCGCGCGGCAGGGGGCTGGCTCGGCTGGATCGCCTCGGCCCCGATCGTCGCCGGCGTCACCGGCTACGTCGCAGCTCCGCTGCTGGTGCTGCTGGCCGGCTTCGGCGTGCTGGTGCTCACGAGCACGCCCGTGCACCAGGTGCCGGAGCGGCTCCGCCAGCTCGAGGCCCGCCTGCTGCGCCGCCCGATGGAGGCGCTGGCGCAGGAGCCGGTCGCCATGATCGACCTCACCGCTGAACCGCTCGAGCCGCTCAAGCGGACCCGACCGCGCCGGCGGATCGGTTCCCTGTCACCGGCAGACGACGACGACGAGACGGCCCCGGGCGACCCCGCCTTCGACTCCCCGCTCGTCGACCTCACCATCGCGACGCGCTCGATCGAGCACAACGACACGGTCGTGCTCGCCCACGGGACTCCCAGCCCGACCACGGCACCGGCCGGCCCGGGCGCACCAGGCGCACCGGGCGCACCAGGCGCACCGCTCACCCCGCACCCGGCCGAGCCCATGCCCTCGCGCATGGAGCAGCTGGCCCTCTCCGGCGACATCACCTACCACCTGCCTCCCGCCGACCTGCTCAAGCCCGGGGCGCAGCACAAGGCCCGTACGAGGGCCAACGACGCCGTCGTCGAACGGCTGACCGAGGTGCTCGACCAGTTCGAGATCGACGCCCAGGTCACCGGGTTCACCCGCGGGCCGACGGTCACGCGCTACGAGGTGGAGCTCGGGCCGGCGGTCAAGGTCGAGCGGGTGACGGCGCTGAGCAAGAACATCGCCTACGCGGTCGCGAGCGCTGACGTGCGCATCCTGTCGCCCATCCCGGGCAAGTCCGCGATCGGGATCGAGATCCCCAACACTGACAAGGAGATCGTCAGCCTCGGCGACGTCATCCGGTCGGCCGTCGCGCACGCCGACCACCATCCGATGATCGTCGGGCTCGGCAAGGACGTCGAGGGTGGCTTCGTCGTCGCCAACCTGGCCAAGATGCCGCACCTGCTCGTCGCCGGGGCGACGGGGTCCGGCAAGTCCTCGTTCGTCAACTCCATGATCAGCTCGATCCTGCTGCGCTCGACGCCGGACGAGGTGCGCATGGTCCTGGTCGACCCCAAGCGGGTCGAGCTCAGCGCCTACGAGGGCATCCCGCACCTGATCACCCCGATCATCACGAACCCGAAGAAGGCGGCCGAGGCCCTGCAGTGGGTCGTCCGCGAGATGGACCAGCGCTACGACGACCTGGCCGCGTTCGGGTTCAAGCACGTCGACGACTTCAACAAGTCGGTGCGTACGGGGAAGCTGCAGCCGCTGCCGGGCAGCGAGCGCGTGCTGACGCCGTACCCGTACCTGCTGGTGATCGTCGACGAGCTGGCCGACCTGATGATGGTGGCCCCGCGCGACGTCGAGGACTCGATCGTCCGCATCACCCAGCTGGCCCGGGCGGCCGGCATCCACCTCGTCCTGGCCACCCAGCGACCCAGCGTCGACGTCGTCACCGGGCTGATCAAGGCCAACGTCCCGTCGCGGCTCGCGTTCGCGACCAGCAGCGTCACCGACAGCCGGGTCATCCTCGACCAGCCGGGGGCGGAGAAGCTGGTCGGTCAGGGCGATGCGCTGTTCCTGCCGATGGGCAGCGGCAAGCCCATGCGCATCCAGGGCGCGTGGGTGACCGAGCCGGAGATCCACGCGCTGGTCGCGCACTGCAAGGGTCAGCTGCAGCCGTCCTACCGCGAGGACGTCACCCTCGTGCCCGCGGCCAAGAAGGAGGTCGACGAGGACATCGGCGACGACCTCGACGTGCTCTGCCAGGCCGCCGAGCTGGTGGTCACGACCCAGTTCGGCTCGACCTCGATGCTCCAGCGCAAGCTCCGCGTCGGGTTCGCGAAGGCCGGGCGGCTGATGGACCTGATGGAGAGCCGCGGGATCGTCGGACCGTCCGAAGGGTCCAAGGCGCGCGACGTCTTGGTGCAGCCGGACGAGCTCGACGAGGTCCTGCTCCTCCTGCGTGGAGAGTAGTCGAGCGACTACTGTCGGTGACTTCGGAGCGCGCCTGCTCCGGGCGTAGCATGGGCGAAGTCCGATTGCGCCCATCTGTGCTGAATCCGTCGAGCACCAGGATCGAACGGGAGGCGATGAGCCTTGTCCCTCGGCTCCGACCTCGCCGCCGCCCGCGAGGCCTCCGGACTGACCCTCGACGACATCGCCGAGCGCACCCGGGTCCGTCGCACCGTGATCGAACGCATCGAGGCCGACGACTTCAGCCTCTGCGGCGGTGACGTCTACGCGCGGGGGCACATCCGCACGATCGCCGGCGTCGTCGGGACCGACCCGGTCCCGCTGGTCGCCGAGTTCGACCGGCTGCACGCGCCGCACGGACCGTCGGCGACCGAGGTCTTCGAGGCCGACATGTCGACCCAGCGCGAGCGGCGCGGGCCGAACTGGACCGCCGCGATGGCTGCCGCCCTCGTCGTCGTGGCGGTGATCGCGGTGTTCGAGGTGGCGCACGGGGGCACGTCGTCCACCGCCAGCCGCTCGACAACCTCCCACTCGGCGCTCCCGACCGGCACCGGGTCGACGCCGACGACGTCGACCCCGCCAGTGACCAGCACGCCCTCGCCCAGCCCGACCGTGATCGCCAAGGTGCCGCCGTCGGCTCAGGGCGTCACGGTCCGCCTCGAGGTGACGACGGGGAAGACCTGGATCTCGGCCACCTCCAGCGGCGGCAAGGTCTTCGAGGGGCTGCTCAGCACCGGCGCGGTCAAGGTGTTCACGGACGCGAGCCTGGTCAAGATCGTCATCGGCAACGCGGGAGCCGTACGGCTGTCTGTCAACGGCGTCGACGTGGGCACGCCGGGCACCACCGGACAGGTCGTCCGCCTCAGCTTCAACCCCACTGACCCGACCGCTGCCGGGTGAACCGGCCGTACGAACCGGCCAACTAGGCTGGGCGGGTGACCGTCCCCGCCGCTGCCCGCTCGGTGGCACTGGTCACCCTTGGCTGCGCGCGCAACGAGGTCGACTCCGAGGAGCTCGCCGCACGGCTCGAGGCTGACGGGTGGACCCTCGTCGACGAGCCCGCCGACGCCGACGCCGTCCTCGTCAACACCTGCGGGTTCGTCGAGTCGGCCAAGAAGGACTCGATCGACACGCTGCTGGCCGCCGCCGACCTTCGCGACCACGGCCGCCCGCAGGCCGTGGTCGCGGTCGGCTGCCTCGCCGAGCGGTACGGCGCCGAGCTGGCCGCCTCGCTTCCGGAGGCCGACGCCGTCCTCGGCTTCGACGACTACGCCGGTATCGGCGGCCGGCTGCGCTCGGTCCTCGCGGGCACCCCGCACGTCCCGCACGTGCCCTCCGACCGCCGGCTGCTGCTGCCCGTCTCGCCGGCCGAGCGCCCGTCCGCGGCGGCCACCACCTCGGTTCCCGGGCACGGTGACCTGCCGGCAGGGGTCGCGCCGGCGTCCGGGCCACGGGTCCTCCGGCGCCGGCTGGACGGCGGGCCGACCGCGCCCCTCAAGCTGGCGTCCGGCTGCGACCGTCGCTGCTCGTTCTGTGCGATCCCGTCGTTCCGTGGGTCCTTCGTGTCGCGCCGCCCCGCCGAGATCCTCGACGAGGCCCGCTGGCTGGCCGGGGAGGGCGTGCGCGAGCTGGTCCTCGTGAGCGAGAACTCCACGTCGTACGGCAAGGACCTCGGCGATGGTCGGTTGCTGGAGGTGCTGCTGCCCGAGCTGGCCGCGGTCGACGGCGTCGAGCGGGTCCGCGTGTCCTACCTGCAGCCGGCCGAGACCCGGCCGTCGCTCGTGGAGGTCATCGCCAAGACGCCGGGCGTCGTGCCGTACTTCGACCTGTCGTTCCAGCACGCCAGCGCCCCGCTGCTGCGCCGGATGCGTCGCTTCGGGTCGACCGAGTCGTTCATCGAGCTGCTCGACCGGGCCCGAGCCCTCGCCCCGGCCGCGGGGGCGCGGTCCAACGTCATCGTCGGGTTCCCCGGCGAGACCGAGGCCGACCTCGCCGAGCTGGAACGGTTCCTCACCCTGGCGCGGCTCGACGTCGTCGGCGTGTTCGGCTACTCGGACGAGGACGGTACGGAGGCAGCCACGTACGACGACAAGGTGTCGCCCGACGAGGTGCAGGCCAGGGTCGAGCGGGTGACCCGGCTGGTCGAGGAGCTCACCGCCCAGCGGGCCGAGGAACGGGTCGGCGAGCTGGTCGAGGTGCTCGTCGAGTCGGTGACCGGCGCCGTGGAGGGCCGGGCCGAGCACCAGGCTCCGGAGGTCGACGGTTCGACGACGCTCCTCGGTGCTGGCAACTGGCAGGTCGGGCAGCTGGTGGCCGCGGTGGTCGTGGCCACCGACGGCGTCGACCTCGTCGCGGAGGCCGTCGCGGGGAGCGGTCGGTGAGACCTGCCCTTCCGGACCGCATCGGCGACCCGGTCCAGCCGGTCGGCCTCTGGAACATCGCCAACGAGCTGACGATGCTGCGGCTGCTCCTGGTACCCGTCTTCGCCGTCGTCCTGTTCCACGGCGACGGTCACCAGGCCGGCTGGCGGTGGGCGGCATGGGGCGTCTTCGCGGTGGCATCGGCGACGGACCTGCTCGACGGCGACCTCGCCCGGCGACGGGGCCTCGTGACGACGTTCGGCAAGGTCGCCGACCCGATCGCCGACAAGGCGCTGATGGGCATGGCCCTGATCGGGCTGTCTGTGCTCGGCGACCTGTGGTGGGCGGTCACCGCGGTCGTCCTCGTCCGGGAGGTCGGCGTCACGCTGCTGCGGTTCTGGGTGATCCGGCACGGAGTGATCCCGGCCAGCCGCGGCGGCAAGCTCAAGACCCTGCTGCAGGGCGTGGCGATCGGGCTGTACGTCCTCCCGCTCTCCGGCTGGCTCCGTAGCGTCTCCGCCGTCGTGCTCGCCGTGGCCGTCGTCGTGACGCTGGGCACGGGCGTCGACTACATCGTCAAGGCGCGCGAGCTCCGACGTACCAGCCCGCGGGCCGCGATGAAGCGCGCCGCCAAGGCGGCCCGTCAGGCCGGCGGGTGATCGTGCCCGACCTCGTGCGCGTCGCCGTCGTGGCGGTGGGCGACGAGCTCTTGCTCGGCGACGTCCTCAACGGCAACCTCGCCTGGCTCGGGAGCACCCTCGCCGACGCCGGCACCCCTGTCGTCCGTGGCTACGAGGTGGGTGACGCGATCACCGACATCGTCGCGACCCTGCGGTCGGCTCTGGCGGTTGCCGATGCCGTCGTCGTGACGGGCGGTCTGGGGCCGACGTCCGACGACCGTACGAGGGACGCGCTCGCCGAGCTGGCCGGCGTGGCGCTGGTACGCGACCCGGCGCTCGAGCAGGTCATCGGCGGCTGGTACGAGCGGCTGGGGCGCACGGCGCCGGACAACGTGTGGCAGCAGGCGGACGTCCCGGTCGGGGCGTGGTCGATCCCGAACCCGACGGGTACGGCGCCAGGGCTGGCCCTCGAGGTCGACGCAGCGGGTCCTCAGCTCGCTATCGACGAGGCTCTGCACGGGGTGCCGGTCGGAGCGCTGTCACGCGGCGTCGTCGACGTCGAGGAGATCCACGAGGGAGCAGGCCCGGGCGATCCGGTGTCCCGCTCGTGGGGCGACGACGGCCACGCCGGCGACACCCGGTACAGCGGCGACTTCCTCGG
>DAIPJR010000226.1:0-3833 GCA_036770165.1 Actinomycetes bacterium
ATCGGTCTGATCAAAGCGGTCGATCGCTTCGATCTCGAACGCGGCGTCGAGTTCTCGACCTACGCCACCCCGACCATCGTCGGCGAGATCAAGCGGCACTTCCGCGACAAGGGCTGGGCGATCCGCGTCCCTCGCCGGCTGCAGGAGCTGCGCCTGACCCTGACCGGTGCGACGGAGGACCTCTCGCACGCTCTCGGCCGGGCCCCGACCGTCGCCGAGATCGCCGCCAAGATCGGAGTGTCCGAGGAGGTGGTGCTCGAAGGTCTCGAGTCTGCGAACGCCTACAGCACGGTCTCCTTGGACGCCGGCGCCGACGGGGACGGAGGGACCGCGACCGTCCTGGACAGCATCGGCGTCGACGACGAGGCGCTCGACGGGGTGGTCTACCGCGAGTCGCTGCGGCCGTTGCTCGCCAAGCTACCCAGCCGCGAGCGGCACATCTTGATGCTGCGCTTCTTCCGAGGCATGACCCAGTCGCAGATCGCCGCCGAGGTCGGCATCTCGCAGATGCACGTCTCCCGGCTCCTCGCCAAGACGCTGGCCGAGCTGCGCGAGGGCCTCCTCGAGGCCTGACCGACCGTGCTGCCCGGGGCTACCCGCGCGTCTCGGGCGGCCGCTCCACCAGCGCGGCTGTCGCCGGCGGCGACAGGACGGCGACCAGCGCGACGACGGTGACCGCCACCAGCAGCGCGCCGGCCCACCTCGTGGCGCCCTGGGCGAGCTGGATGCCCACCGCCAGGACCAGCAGCTCGCTCACGACGACCGGGGCACGGGCCCAGCGCTGCACCCGGAACAGTCCGCGCGCCGCGACGACCAGCCCGGCCGCCCACACCAGCAGGACCACGGCGAGGAGGGCGGGTCCCATCGCTCCCGAACGGTCGCCGCGCAGCCCCTGGACGACGGCGACCAGCGCGTACCCGAGCAGTGTCAGGGCCTCCACGAGCACGACCCCGGCAGCAACGAGGAGAGCGGCCGGGCGCGCGGGTGCGGTCACGCAGCAGACCCTACGGCGAGCGACCGTACGGCCACGGGGCGGCCTGCGCACCCGCCGAAGAACCCCCTCGAACAAGGCTGTCGACGACCGGGTCCGATCGTCCACTCCCCTACGCTTGCCGCATGCACGCCCTGCTCGTCGTCAACCCGAAGGCGACCACGACGACCCCGCGCTCGCGGGACGTGCTCGTCCACGCCCTGTCCGCCGACCTCGATGTCGAGGTGGTCGAGACCACGCACCGGGGGCATGCGGTCGAGCTCGGCCGCCGGGCGGCCAAGGAAGGCCATGACCTGCTGATCGCCCTCGGCGGCGACGGCACCGTCAACGAGGCGGTCAACGGACTGCTGGAGAACGGTCCTCATCCCGAGGGCCCCGCGCTGGCGGTCGTACCGGGCGGGTCCACGAACGTCTTCGCGCGCGCCCTGGGCATGCCCGACGACCCGGTCGAGGCCACCGGCATGCTGCTGGACGCGCTCCGGGAGGGCCGCCGCCGCACGGTCGGCCTGGCGACGGCGGACGGGCGCTGGTTCACCTTCTGCGCCGGCATGGGCCTCGATGCCGAGGTGGTCGGCGAGGTGGAGCGCCGCCGAGCCCGCGGCAGCCGCCCGACCGGGACGCTGTTCCTGCGCTCGGCCCTCGGCAAGTTCTACCGCGAGACCGAGCGCGACCAGCCCGGCCTCACCCTCAGCATCCCCGGCGAGGTCGACGTCGAGGGCGTCTTCATGGTCGTCGTCCAGAACACCGCGCCCTGGACCTACCTCGGCAGCATGGCGATCCACGCCTGCCCGGACGCCTCGTTCGACACCGGGATCGACCTGTTCGGTCTCACCAGGCTGCGTACGCTGTCGACCGCCCGGCACGTACGCCAGCTGTTCGCGCCGAACGCGGTCCCGCGGGGTCGCGACGTCGTGGCCCGGCACGACCTGCCCGCCATGACGGTACGAGCCAGCCGGCCGACCGCAGTCCAGCTCGACGGGGAGCCGATCGGCGTGCGTGAGCAGGTCCACTTCGTGGCGCACCCGGAGGCCCTGTCGGTCGTCGTCTAGGGTCCAGACGCGCGCGAAGGGTGTGACGGAGCCCACGGTCGAAGGTCAAGGTTTGATTACGGAACCCCTTGTGCCCTGAGCCCACCTTTGGAAGGCTTCACGTACCGCACGAGGAACAACCCCGTTCGACGGTTCGTTCTGTGTGGTGCAACCCGCGTCTGCAGGCGCCGTGATCCGGCGCCCCGCCCCGCGGGGTGCTTCGTGAAAGGCTTCACAAGGTTCCACCTGCAGCACCAACGAAGAAGCAAACCAACTGGCCGGCACACCCCTCGCCGGCTGAGGACAGGAGTAGACGCGCGATGGACTGGCGTCACTATTCAGCGTGCCGCGACGAGGACCCCGAGCTGTTCTTCCCGATCGGGAACACTGGTCCGGCGCTGCTCCAGATCGACGAGGCGAAGGTCATCTGCCGCCGCTGCGACGTGCGGGAGGCGTGCCTTTCCTGGGCGCTCGAGTCCGGTCAGGACCACGGCGTCTGGGGCGGCATGTCCGAGGACGAGCGGCGCGCGCTCAAGCGGCGCACCGCGCGAGCCCGGGCTCGGATGGCCTGACCACCGCAGATCAAGCACTGACGCCCGGCCACCCTTCGAGGGAGCCGGGCGTCGCTCTGCCTGGTCTTGACCGGTCAACGCTCGACCGGTCAACGCTCGACCGAGATGTCGATCGCGGCGCGGGTGCCGCCCCCGTCCCGCCGCTCCAGCGTCAGCTGCCCGCCCAGCTCGCCCTCCACCAGCGTACGGACGATCTGCAGGCCCAGGCGGTCCGAGGTCGCGGCGTCGAACCCCTCGGGCAGCCCGGCTCCGTCGTCCAGGACCTCCACCAGCAGCCGGTTGCCCGCGCGCTCGGCGACGACGACGATCGCGCCTTCAGCGCCGCCCAGGCCATGCTCCACGGCGTTCTGGACGATCTCGGACAGCACCACGGCGAGCGGGGTCGCGACCTCGGCGGGGACGACCCCGAAGGTCCCCTTGCGTACCGGGCGTACCCCACCCTCGGAGCTGGACACCTCGGCGACCATCGACAGCACCCGGTCGGCGACCTGGTCGAACGGCACGGACTCGTCCGGGGCCGTCGACAGCAGCTCGTGGACCAGCGCGATGGAACCCACCCGCCGGACCGCCTCCTCGAGCGCCCCCCGCGCCTCGGGCAGCTCGGTGCGTCGCGCCTGGAGCCGTAGCAGCGCCGCCACGGTCTGCAGGTTGTTCTTCACCCGGTGGTGGATCTCCCGGATCGTCGCGTCCTTGGTGAGCAGCTCGCGCTCCCGGCGGCGCAGCTCGGTGACGTCGCGTACGAGGACGACGCCGCCGACCCGTACGCCCGAGTGCAGGACGGGGATCGACCGGAGCTGGACGATCGTGCCCTTGCCCTCGACCTCGACACCTCTGGCCGTACGCCCACCGGCGACCGCGGCGAGGTCCTCGTCGACGGGTCCTCGCCGGGGGACCAGCTGTCGGGTCACCGAGTCCAGCCGGCTGCCGGTGAGGTCGGCGGCGAGGCCGAGCCGGCGGTAGGCGGACAGCGCGTTCGGGCTGGCGTAGGTCACCACGCCGTCGACGTCCAGCCGGACCAGCCCGTCTCCGGCCCTGGGCGAGGAGTCGAGCCCCTCCAGCCCACCGGGGAACGGGAAGCTGCCCTCGGCCACCATGCGGGCCAGCTGGTCGGCCACCTCGACGTAGGCCGTCTCGAGCCGACCGCGCGTGCGGGACGTCGCCGGGTCGGCGTGCCGTGCGATGACGGCGACGACCCGACCCTCGTCGCCGCGGACGGGCAGCGCCTCCGCCGGCGCGAGCGCG
>DAIPJR010000034.1:0-11934 GCA_036770165.1 Actinomycetes bacterium
GGGCCGTCGCAGCGGTCGGCGCGTTCGTGACGCTCTCCGACGGGGTCGTCTCCGACGTCGGCATCGGGCTCACCGCCGTCGGCGCCCCGCACTTCTGCGCGCCAGAGGCCGAGGACAGCCTGCGTGCGAAGGAGCCCACTGAGGCCAACCTCGCGGCGGCGGCGGCCCTCGCCGCGGCAAGCGCCCGCCCACAGACCGACCAGCGCGGTCCGGACGACTACAAGCGCCACCTGGCGGGCGAGCTGACGCTGCGCGCGCTGCGCCGTTCGGTGGCCAGGGCGACCGGACAGGAGGCCTGAGCATGCAGGTCGCGATGACGGTCAACGGTGACGAGGTCACCGCGGACATCGAGCCTCGGCTGCTGCTCGTGCACTTCATCCGGGAGAACCTGCGCCTGACCGGGACGCACTGGGGCTGCGACACCTCCAACTGCGGCTCGTGCGTGGTCTGGATGGATGCCGAGCCGGTCAAGAGCTGCACGGTCCTCGCGGTGATGGCGTCCGGCCATGCCATCCGTACCGTCGAGGACCTCGAGGTCGACGGGGTCCTCGACCCGGTGCAGCAGGGCTTCATCAACGAGCACGGGCTGCAGTGCGGCTTCTGCACGCCGGGCATGATGCTCACCGCCCGCGCCCTGCTCGATCGCACGCCCGATCCCGACGAGGCCCAGATCCGGGAAGCCATCTCCGGACAGCTCTGTCGCTGCACGGGGTACGAGAACATCGTGCGGTCCATCCGTTGGGCCGCCGAGCACCCGACCGCGGAAGCGGCACCGGCGTGACCGCTACCGACGCCGCGTCAGACCAGGTGGCCACCAGCCCGGCCGGGAACCCGATGGGGTTCGGACGGATGCTCCGCAAGGAGGACGTGCGCTTCGTACGTGGGAAGGGGACCTTCGTCGACGACGTGCACGTGCCCGGGATGCTGCACGGGGCCATCCTGCGGAGCCCGCACGCCCACGCGAGGATCCGCTCGATCGACATCTCGGCCGCCGAGGCGCACCCCCGGGTCAAGGCCGTGATCACCGGTGCGTTCCTCGAGACGATGAACCTGGCCTGGATGCCCACGCTGTCGCAGGACGTCCAGGCCGTGCTCGCGACGGACAAGGTGCGGTTCCAGGGCCAGGAGGTCGCGTTCGTCGTTGCCGAGGACCGCTACTCCGCCCGCGACGCGCTCGAGCTGATCGACGTCGACTACGAACCGCTCGCGCCGGTCATCGACGCCCGGCAGGCGCTGGCCCCCGGTGCGCCCGTCATCCGCGACGACCTCGCGGGCAAGGCTGACAACCACATCTTCGACTGGGAAGCCGGCGACGAGGCCGCTACGTCGCAGGTGTTCGCGACTGCCGACGTCGTCGTGTCGCAGGACATGCTCTACCCGCGCGTGCACCCGGCATCCATCGAGACCTGCGGCACCATCGCGTCGCTGGACCCCGTCACCGGGAAGCTCACCGTCTGGTCGACCAGCCAGGCGCCGCACGCGCACCGGGTGCTCTACGCCATCGTCACCGGGCTGCCCGAGCAGAAGATCCAGATCATCTCGCCGGACATCGGCGGCGGCTTCGGCGGGAAGGTCGGGATCTACCCCGGCTACGTGCTCGCCGTCGTCGGCTCGATCATCACCGGCAAGCCGGTGAAGTGGGTCGAGGACCGCTCCGAGAACCTCATGTCGACCGCGTTCGCCCGCGACTACCACATGCACGGCGAGATCGCCGCGACGCGCGACGGCAAGATCCTCGGGCTGCGCGTCGACGTGCTGGCCGATCACGGCGCCTTCAACGGCACCGCGCAGCCGACCAAGTTCCCGGCCGGCTTCTTCCACATCTTCACCGGCTCGTACGACCTGCAGGCCGCCCACTGCAAGGTCACCGGCGTGTACACCAACAAGGCCCCCGGCGGCGTCGCGTACGCGTGCTCGTTCCGCGTGACAGAGGCGGTCTACCTCGTCGAGCGCATGGTCGACATCCTCGCGGCAGAGCTGGGCGTCGACCCGGCCGAGCTGCGGATGAAGAACCTGCTGCGGCCGGAGCAGTTCCCGTACACGTCGCCGACGGGTTGGGAGTACGACTCGGGCAACTACCCACGTGCGCTGGACCTGGCGATGGAGATCGCCGGGTATGCCGACCTGCGCCGGGAGCAGGCGGAGAAGCGCGAGCGCGGCGAGCTCATGGGGATCGGGATCAGCTTCTTCACCGAAGGCGTCGGCGCCGGTCCGCGCAAGCACATGGACATCCTCGGGCTCGGCATGGCCGACGGCTGCGACCTCCGGGTCCACCCGACCGGCAAGGCAGTCCTGCGGATCAGCTGCCAGAGCCAGGGCCAGGGCCACGAGACGACGTTCGCGCAGATCGTCGCGCAGGAGACCGGCATCCCGCCGGAGGACGTCGAGGTCGTGCACGGCGACACGGACGCGACCCCGTTCGGCCTCGGTACGTACGGGTCGCGCTCGACTCCGGTCTCCGGCGCCGCGGCCGCCGTCGCCTCGCGTCGGGTACGGGACAAGGCCCGCATCATCGCGGCAGCGTCGCTCGAGTGCTCGGCCGACGACCTCGAGTGGGAGCAGGGCCGCTGGTACGTCAAGGGCGACCACGAGAACGGGCGGACCATCCAGGAGATCGCCTTCCTGTCGCACAGCGACCTCGACCTGCCCGAAGGCGTCGAGGGCCACCTGGACGCGTCCACCGTCTACAGCCCGCCCAACCTCACCTACCCGTTCGGCGCGTACGTCTGCGTCGTCGACGTCGACCCGGGAACCGGACAGGTGAAGGTGCGGCGGTTCATCGCCGTCGACGACTGCGGTCCCCGCATCAACCCGATGATCGTCGAGGGGCAGGTGCACGGCGGGCTCGCCGACGGCGTCGGGATGGCCCTCATGCAGGTGATGGCCTTCGACGAGGTGGGCAACCATCTCGGCGGCTCCTTCATGGACTACCTGCTGCCCACCTCGATGGAGTGCCCGTCCTGGGAGACCGGCCAGACCGTGACGCCGTCGCCGCACCACCCCCTCGGGGTCAAAGGCGTGGGCGAGTCGGCGACCGTCGGCTCGCCGCCCGCCATCGTCAACGCGGTCATGGATGCTCTCGCTCCCTACGGGGTGCGGCACGCCGACATGCCCCTCACCCCGGCCCAGGTCTGGCTCGCCATGCAGGGGCGACCGGCCCGGACCGACCTCGCATTCACATGAGTCCGATCGGCGCGAGGGACGCTCGATGGCGGCCATAGCAGCGCCGCCGACGATCGTGCGCGGCCGGGCGCGCGGCGTGCGGGCCAGCCTGGTCGGCACCGTCGTCGTCGCGTGGGTGGTGCTGCTGCTCTGGGCGCGGTCCTCGGCTGCCAGCTACCTCGACCACGACGGTCTCGCTCACCCCAGCCTCGTACGGGTGCTGCTGCTGGCGCTGGGCTGGCTGCTCATGACCGCGGCGATGATGCTCCCCGCGAGCATCGCGTATGTCGGGCGGCTGACTGAACGATCTCGGTTGCCCACCTCGGGGGGCCGGCTGCTCGGACTCTTGGCCGGGTTCGTCCTCGTCTGGTGGGCGTTCGGGGTCGCGGCAACACTCTCTGACCTCGGAGTCCACCGGCTCGTCGGTGCGAACGCCGGCCTGACGGCACGTGCGTGGCTGGTGTTCCCGATCACGTTGACGCTGGCCGGCGCCTACCAGCTCTCGCGGACGAAGCGGCGCGCACTCGTCCTCTGCCGCGACCCGGTTCCCGCGTTGTGCGCGCGTTGGGACGGACCGCCACGTACCGGTCCGTTGAGCGTGGGCCTGCGTCACGGGATCGACTGCGTCGGAAGCTGCGCCGGGCTGATGCTCGTCGTGTTCGCCGTGGGGATGAGCAACGTGCTGGGGATGGTCGCGGGCACCGTTGCCGCGTTGGCTGAGCGATACCTGGGGGGCCGCGCACCGGTGGTCATCGGAGGCACGCTGGTCGTGTCGGCCCTGTTCATGCGCGTCTCGGGCTGACAGCGACGCGGACCGTCGGCGGATAGTCTCGGCCCATGCCGATCGACGACGCGCAACGCCTTGCCTGCCTGACGGACTCGGTGCGCTCGTTCGAGGCCCTTCTGGCCGAGGTCGATCTGAAGACTCAGGTTCCCAGCTGCCCGGGGTGGACCGTCCAGGACCTGGTGGGACACCTCGGTGCGATTCATCGCTGGGCGACGCTGACCGTACGGACGGGTCGACCAGGGGACTCGCTGCCATCGCCGCCAGACTCGCGTGTCTTGGTCGACTGGTTCACGGAGGGCGCAGCCGACCTGCTCCTGGCGCTGCGGGATGCGGTCCCGGGCCGGGAGTGCTGGACGTTCGGGCCGCAGCCGCGGACGGTCGACTTCTGGATACGGCGGCAGGCGCTCGAGACAGCCCTGCACCTGTGGGACTTCTCCAGCGCCGTCGGCGCGCCCTCGCCCATCGACGCGGCGCTCGGATCCGACGGGGTCGACGAGGTCACGTCGATCATGTTTCCGCGCCAGGTGCAGCTGGGCCTTGCGGATCCGCTCCCCGTGGTCGTCGAGCTGGTGTGCCTCGACTCCGGTCAGCGTTCCCGTCTGGGCAGCAACAGCGGGTCGCTCGACGAGCCGGCGGCTGTGACCGTGACGGCTCCGGCCGGTGACCTGTTGCTCCTGCTGTGGCGGCGACTCCGACTCGACTCGCCAGGAATCGTCGTTGCGGGCGACAGCGAATCAGCCGAGCGGGTGTTCGCCGCGGCTCTGACGCCGTGACTCCGTCGGCCCGTGAGGACCCGAGCCGCCAGCTGGTCAGTGCGAGCAGACGATGCTCAGCGCAGCGCGCCACTCGGCGCCGAATGTCGAGTCGAACCCGTACACGTCGTTGGCGCTGGACGTCGGCACCTGGATCGCGAGCTCGAGCGTCGGCCAGCGCACGGCCGTGAGCGCGGCGCAGTCCTGGACGTCCCACCGCAGCGGTACGAGAGCGGTGCGCCCGGCCGGCAGCGTCAGCGCTCCAGCCGTACTCACCTGCGCGACATCCACACCGGCAGGACCGGCGCCCGCCACAGAGACCGTCGTCGCACCGCCGCCGACGTTCTGGACACGGAGCTCGGAGAGGATCTCGCGAGCTCCGCCGGCGGAGGCGTTGCCCACCCGAACGGACCCGGGGACCATGGTCGGGTAGATCGCCGCCGAGGCGGAGGTGGCGCCGCACGCCTGGTGCCGGGCCTCGTCGAGCACGGTGCCGAGCGGGGCCAGCGAGAGCGCGATGACGCGTTGCGGCTCGCCGTGCAGGCCGAGCGTCACGTCGACGTGGTCGGCGAGCTGGGCGGTGAGGACGCTCGGGCAGCTGACCCGCGCCAGCACGCTGACCTCGGTCGGCTGGCCCGGTGCCAGGGTCACGGGATCGCTGAACGGCAGGTCGCCTCCGGGGCCGGGCACGGGTCGGCTGCCCGCCTGGGGCAGCCGGGTGCGGAGCACCTGGATGGGCGTCGCTCCGTAGTTGACGACGTCGAGCAGCAGGCTGAGGCTGCCCCGCTCGGTCGAGTAGCTGTACTGGTCGCTGAGCAGCTGCACGACCTCGGCCGGGGCGACCGGCGGCCGCGTCGAGAAGACGTGGGGCCGCGGTGCGGCGACGGCAGCGACGTGAGCCGGCCGGTGCGTCACGACGAGTACGGAGAGCACGAGGGCCACCAGGGCCGCCGCCGACAGAACCCGCCGGCCGCGAGCACCCATCGCTCGGGACGAGCGACCGGCCCAACGCCGCGCGACCTCCGGCCCCCGCCCGTCGGAGAGGAGCTCGGTCTCGACGGGACGCGGGTCACCGGATCCGGTCTCCGCCACCCGATGACGGTACGTCTACGTTCGAGGGGGCGCGACCATCTGGGCGAACAGCTCTGCGAGGGCGTCGGGTGGGGAGTCGGTCAGACCGGTGTGGACCGGCGACGGCTGGACGACCGTGCTCCGCGGGGCGACGAGCCATCGGACCCGGTCGCCGCGCGGCCGCAGCCCGTTGTCACCGGACCCGGGCTCCCCGGCGCACAGCGTCCGGACGCCTTCGAGGTGCCGCCGTACGGTCTCGACGTCGAGCGACACGTCGAGCGCGACGGCGCGGGACAGGTCGGCGGTGATCTCGGCGGCGAGGTAGTCGAGCCCCTGGCAGTAGACGAGGACACCGACGTTGACGAACTCGCAGCGCTCGACACGGGGCACGACCCGCAGGCTCGCCCACTCATACGCGTGCTGCACGGAGCACCTCCACGGCGTCGAGCCAGCTCTGCGGCGCGCCGACGCGGGCCAGCAGCGTCTCTACGTACGCCCGCCGGGCGGCCTCTGGGGACGGGTGGTCGTCGTCACCCACCAGCCAGGCGTCGGGTACGAGGTCGGCGACCTCGGCGAGAACGTCCGCCGTGACCAGCGGCGCCAACGCCTGATGAGCCTCGGGAAGCGGTCCGGACACCGGCAGCAGGACGTGCTCGGCGGCACCCGGGTAGGGCCGGGTGGCGGCGTCCGGTTGCCGGGACCAGTTGTGGTGGAAGTACAGCGCGGCCCCGTGGTCGATGAGCCAGGGGGTCCCGTGCCAGCGCAGCAGGTTCGGGTTGTGCCACGAGCGGTCGACGTTCTGGACGAGTGCGTCGAACCAGACGACCCGCGCGGCGAACGCTGGGTCGATGCGGTCCACGGTGACGTCGAGGCCGAGCGAGCCGGGCAGGTAGTCCATCCCCAGGTTGTCGCCGACGCTGGCCCGCAGGAGGTCCTGGACCTCCTGGTCGGGCTCGGCCGGTGCGAGGTCGCCGCTCAGCTCGACGACGACGAGGTCGGGGACCGGTAGCCCGAGCCGGCGCCCGAGCTCGCCGACGACCACCTCCGCGACCAGCGCCTTGGGCCCCTGGCCCGCGCCCCGGAACTTCACCACGTACGTGCCGAGGTCGTCGGCCTCGACGAGGGCGGGCAGGGAGCCGCCCTCGCGCAGGGGGAGCACGTAGCGCGTGGCGGACACCCGGGGCAGGCTGCCGTGCTCGCGCCCGGGCTCGTCCATGCGGCAACGCTAGTGGCTCGGGTCAGCCGAGCCGGGCCGCCGGGTGGTCGAGCACCTGCTGGACGACCGCGCCCGCCCCGCCGCGGATCGCTGCGTCGCCGCCCAGCCCGGACACGGTCACGTTGACCGGGGACCAGCGGTGGGAGAGGACGCGACCGGCGATCTCCTGCTCGACGAGCGGGGCGATCCAGGGGGAGAGCGCGGCATACAGACCGCCCAGCACGACGGTACCCACGTCGAGCAGGTTGACCACGCCCGCGACAGCGACACCCAGGGCGCACCCCGCCTGCGCCAGCGCCCCGAGCATGTCCGGTCGTCCGTCGCGGGCCAGCGCGAGGATCTCGTCGACCCCTGCCCGGCCGGCCATGGTCGTACCCGCCTGGGTGGAGAGGCCGGCGGCCCGAAGGATCGCTTCCTGGCCGGCCAGCTGCTCGAGGCAGCCGCGCGACCCGCAGCCGCACGGTGGGCCGTCGGGTGCGATCGCGAGGTGGCCGATCTCGCCGCCCCAGCCGTGGGTGCCGCGGAACAGTCGACCGCCGAGCACGATTCCAGCCCCAACGCCGATCTCGCCGGACAGCTGGACGAAGCTCTGCGCGCCCCCGGCGCCGCCGGTGTGCAGCTCGCCGAGCGCGGCGAGGTTCGCCTCGTTGTCGAGCGTGAGCGGGAGGTCGTCCAGCCCAGGGTGAGCGCGCAGCAGCCCCAGGACGTCGACGTCCTGCCAGCCGAGGTTGGGGGCCAGCCGGAGCAGCCCGTCGGGCGACTCGACCAGGCCTGGTACGGCCACCGCGGCGCCGGTGACGGGAAGGCCCGTCGCGCCGGCGGAGGCGAGGGCCCGTCCGGCCAGCCCCGCCAGGTCGGCCAGGGCTGCTTGCGGCGTGCGTCCGCGCTGGTCTCCGACGACGACCTCGCGATGGCGTACCCGCCCGGCCAGGTCGACGATGCAGCCGGCCAGGTAGTCGACGCCGACCTCCAGCCCCATCCCGGCCGCACCGCCCGGGTCGACGACGAGCCCGGTCGCGGGCCGCCCAGCCCCAGAACGCGCGCCGGGGCCGAGCTCGAGCACCAGCCCGCCGGCCACGAGAGCATCGACGAGGGTGGACGTGGTGGAACGGGTCAGCCCGGTCTGGGCCGCGATGTCGGCCCTGGAGACCGGCTCGGCCGAGGCTGCGACCTTGCGCAGCGCCAAGCCCAGGTTGTGGTCGCGCAGGCCGCGCTGCCGGGCCGGTACGTGGCCGTCATCAGCTGGGGTCACGGGGCTTGACACTGCCACAGCCGCGAAATAAGTTCAATCACCGTACAAATCTCGCCAAGGAGAGCCAGCCATGTCCCTCGAGCCGACCCGCGACGACCATTTCACCTTCGGGCTCTGGACCGTGGGCTGGCAGGCACGCGACCCCTTCGGCGACGCGACGAGGGCACCGGTCGACCCGGTCGAGAGCGTCCACCGGCTCTCGGACCTGGGGGCCTACGGCGTGACCTTCCACGACGACGACGTGGTCCCATTCGGGTCCGACGCGGCGGCCCGCGAGAACCACCTGAAGCGGTTCCGCTCGGCCCTCGACGAGACCGGCCTCGTCGTACCGATGATGACCACGAACCTGTTCACGCACCCGGTCTTCAAGGACGGCGGCTTCACCAGCAACGACCGTTCGGTACGCCGGTTCGCGCTGCGGAAGGTGATGCGCAACCTCGACCTCGCCGCCGAGCTCGGCGCCCACACGTACGTCTTCTGGGGCGGCCGCGAAGGGACCGAGACCGATGCCGCAAAGGACATCCGCATCGCGCTCGACCGTTACCGCGAGGGCATCGACATGCTGGCGCAGTACGTCACCGACCGTGGCTACGGCATCCGCTTCGCCCTCGAGCCCAAGCCCAACGAGCCGCGCGGCGACATCCTGCTGCCGACGATCGGGCACGCGCTCGCGTTCATCTCGACTCTCGACCACCACGAGATGGTGGGCGTCAACCCGGAGGTAGGGCACGAGCAGATGGCCGGCCTCAACTTCGTCCATGGCATCGCCCAGGCGCTGTGGCAGGGCAAGCTGTTCCACCTCGACCTCAACGGCCAGCACGGCCCGAAGTTCGACCAGGACCTGACCTTCGGCCACGGCGACCTGATCAGCGCGTTCTTCCTCGTCGACCTGCTCGAGACGGGTGGGTACGAGGGGCCGCGGCACTTCGACTACAAGCCCTTGCGTACTGAGGACATGGACGGCGTCTGGGCGTCTGCGGCCGCGAACATGCGGACGTACCTGCTGCTGCGCGAGCGGGCGGCGGCGTTCCGCGCCGACCCCGAGGTGCAGGCGGCGATGATCGCGTCGCGACAGGACCAGCTGGCCCGGCCGACGCTCGCCGCGGGGGAGACCTATGCGGACCTCCTGGCCGACCGCAGCGCGTTCGAGGACTTCGACGCGGACGCGGCCGCCGCGGGCGGCTACAGCTTCACCCAGATCGACCAGCTCGCCGTGGAGCACCTGCTCGGCGCCCGCTGATCTCGGCGCAGGCCGTCGCGGTCAGGCGGACTCGCGTACGACGAGGTGCGCGTCGAGGACGACGCGCAGGTCGACCGGCTCGCGCCGGATGCGTGCGGTGAGGATGCGGACCATCTCGCGGCCCATCGCCTCCACGGGCTGGTGCACCGAGGTGAGCAGCGGTGACGTGTGCCGGGCGCTGGGCGAGTCGTCGAAGCCGATGACGGCGACGTCGTCAGGGACGCGGATCCCGCGCGAGGCGAGCATGCGCAGCGCGCCGATCGCCATCGGGTCCGATGCTGCGAAGATGGCGTCGATCCGCGTACCCCGGTCCAGCAGGTCGGCGGTCGCGGCGCTGCCGCTCTGCTCGCTGAAGTCGCCGTAGGCCACGAGGGTGTCATCGGCGGGCAGCCCGGTAGCAGCCAGCGCGCGACGGTAGCCCTGCAGCCGCCCGACCCCTGCCCCCATGTCCAGGGGGCCCGTGATGGTGGCGATCCGCCGCCGTCCGGATGCGACGAGGTGCTCGACCGCGAGCACGGCCCCGGCCGCGTTGTCGACGTCGACGTAGCTGGTGGGTTCGATCCCCGCGGGCCGCCCGCCGAGGACCGCCGGCAGCCCGCGCGCCTCGAGCAGGCTGGGCAGGGGGTCGTCGCCGTGCAGGGAGAGCAGCAGGACGCCGTCCACGTGCTGCGGGGTCAAGAAGTGCTCCAGCCGGGCCCGGTCGATCGGCGTCTGCGCGATGGTGAGCAGCAGCTGCAGGTGCGTCTGTGCGAGCGCGGAGCTGACCCCGCGGACGATCTGGGCGAAGAACGGCTCGCCGAAGAAGCGCTCGTCGGACTCGGAGACGACCAGCGCGACCGAGTCGGTCAGCCTGGTGACCAGCGACCGTGCGGCCCGGTTGGGGACGTAGCCGAGCTCCTGGATCGCCTGCTGCACCGCCGCCCGGGCGGACGGGCTGACCTGGCTGGACCCGTTGACGACCCGCGACGCCGTGCCCCGGCCGACACCGGCCCGGGCAGCCACCTCCTCCAACGTGGGCGAGCGCCGCGTGGTCGGGAGGGTCACCGCCAGATTATGGCGCCCCCGGTCGGCCCGCGGGGGCCGGGTTCGGGTATCGCTCCCCCTGTTGACACGGTGGCCCCTGACGCGGGACCGTGCCTGCGGGAGCGCTCCCATGCGCCGGGGCTGGGCCACGAGTGGCGCGTGGCCCAGCCCCGGACCGTCAACCCACGGATCGTGTCCGTACCAGGCGGGGTCCGGGCCTGGTCTGACACGGACAGGTCAGCGCAGGGGACCGGACTCGGGACGGCTGAGCCGGCCAGGCAGGAAGGCAGCCCCGGGGCCGGCCGCGGCAGCCACGTCCTGCGGGTTGGATCTAGCGCAGCTGCGGAGGGACAGGCAGCCACAGCCGATGCAGGAGTCCAACCCGTCGCGCAGCGCGACGAGCGCGGCGATCTCGTCGTCGAGGCGGCGGCGCCAGAGCCGGGAGATCGCGGTCCAGTCGGCCTTCGTCGGGGTACGGGACGACGGCAGCCGGGCGAGCGCCTCCTTGATCTCCTCCAGCGAGAGGCCGACGTGGCGGGCGGCCCGGATGAACGCGAGCCGGCGGAGGACCGCACGCGCGTAGCGGCGCTGCCCGCCGCCGGTACGGGCCGCCTCGATCAGTCCTTCTGCTTCGTAGTACCGGAGCGCGGAGGCGGCGTAACCGCTGCGCGCTGCGACATCGCCCACTGTCAGCGTCTCGGCGGCCATCGTCTCTCGTCCTCCCAGAGGTCCTGCCGGCATCCTTGACTTGAAGTCAACTTCAACTATGGCGCTGTGGCAAGCAGGGAGGTCCGGGAACTGGGGGTCTACTCCGCAGCGGTCTTGGAGGGCTACCTTGGGCACGAGTGCCGGCGACAGCGCCCTGCTGGTCGCGGGTCATCGGGCGAGGTGACGATGAGTTTTGTCCCGTCGCAGAACGGCTTCGCGTTCACCAACGCCTGGCCGTCACAGCCCGCAGTGGTCCTGCCGACCCCGTTCGGACGGATCGACATCGGCAACGCCAGCGCCGGCCTGTGCGGCGGCATGGTGTTCGCCGCACTCGACTACTGGCACGCACAGGCGGCGACCCCGGTGGCTCAGCCGGTCGCCGGCACGCCGCTGTACTCGTTCATCGTCAAGCGACTGGTCGACTCCTGGAACCTCCCAGCGGGCGTGGCGCAGTACTACCTGTGGATGTGCCTGCCAGACGCAGACTCGGGCTTCGACGTCCTCGGGCATCACATCGTCACGGACCGAGGCGTCTCGTGGCGGACGATCGAGACCCAGTGGCCGCAGATCCGGGCCGACCTCGACGCGGGCCACCCGGCCGCTCTCGGGATCGTGACGGTCGCCTCGACGAATCCGAAGGACCTCGGGCAGAACCATCAGGTGCTCGCCTGCGGCTACTCGGTCACCGGCTCGACGGTCACCGTCGAGGTGTACGACCCGAAC
>DAIPJR010000227.1:0-3812 GCA_036770165.1 Actinomycetes bacterium
CGACGACTACCCGGAGGCGGCGGCCCCGCTCGCCGCGCGGCTGCCGCCACAGCGGCTGCTGCAGCTCGACTCCGCCAGCGACTCGGCGCTGATCTGGGCCATGGTGTCCGAGTGGCTCGAAGCGGGCGCCGGCCTCGGTGACGCGCTCGGTGGAACGGTCGCCGCTCTCGATGCGACCGTCAAGGGCCGGTTCAACTTCCTGCTGACCGACGGCGAGCAGGTGGCTGCCACCGCCTACGGCAACAGCCTCTTCACGTGCGAGACCGGCGCCGGCGCCGTCGTCGCATCCGAGCCGTACGACGACGACCCGCGCTGGCAGGAAGTGCCCGACCGTTCCCTCGTGCTCGCGACCCCCTCCGGTGTCGCCATCACCGCCCTGTGATCGGAGACATCACCATGACCGCGTTCACGCTCGACGTCCACCTGCCGCCCGACTTCGCCATCGAGGCGCTCCGGCACGACGCGCTGGCCGGGCTCACGGCCGCGCCGAAGTCGTTGCCCCCCAAGTGGTTCTACGACAAGGTCGGCAGCGAGCTGTTCGAGGAGATCACCCGGCTGCGCGAGTACTACCCGACGAGAGCCGAGCGGGAGATCCTCGAGCAGCGCGCCGGTGAGATCGCCCGTTCGAGCGGTTGCGACACGCTGCTCGAGCTCGGATCGGGCTCGTCCGAGAAGACCCGCCTGCTGATCGACGCGATGCGGACGTCGCAGGACCTGCGACGCTACGTCGCGCTCGACGTCAGCGCCGACGCGCTCACCGACGCAGGGCTATCGCTCGTCGGCGACTACCCCGGGCTCGTCGTGCACAGCCTGGTGGCCGACTTCGAGCACCAGCTCGACCTCCTGCCGCGCGGTGGTCGACGCCTGGTCGCGTTCCTCGGCAGCACGATCGGCAACTTCGACCCCACCGGACGCGGGCGGTTCCTGCACCACCTGCGCGCGACGCTGACGCCTGGCGACCGGTTCCTCCTCGGCGCCGACCTCGTCAAGTCACCCGACGTGCTCGTCCCCGCCTACGACGATGCGCAGGGGGTCACGGCGGCGTTCAACCGCAACGTGCTGTCGGTCCTCAACCAGGGGCTGGGTGCCAACTTCGTGCTCGAGGAGTTCGATCACGTGGCGATCTGGGACGCCGACAACGAGTGGATCGAGATGCGGCTCGAGTCCCGTACGACGCAGGACGTCCGTGTCGACGCGCTCGAGCTGGACGTGCGGTTCGAGGCGGGCGAGCAGATGCGGACCGAGATCTCGTCGAAGTTCCGCCGCGAGGGCCTGACCGGCGAGCTGGCGGCGGCCGGGTTCACGCCTGCTGGCTGGTGGACCGACGATGCTGGGCGGTTCTCGCTGTCGCTCTGGGAGCCGGCGTAGCTGCGAGGGTCGAGCTGTGCGACGTCGGCCGGGCCCCTGAGTCCAGCGGCGCCGAGTTGGCTTGCTCCAGCGCCTGGCTGCCGAGGCTGCCGCCGACCAGCGCAGAGCCGACCGCGACGGCCACGCTCAACGCCTGCCGCACCTTCATGGCTACCCCTCTCGTCCCCCTCAGAGTGCCGGACAAAGATGAGAGTTTCCTGGGGTGGAGCCGTCAGGAGGCTCCATGTTCGGGTCGGGCTGGCCGTACCGACCAGGCGTCCTGCGGGGCGAGCTCGGCGGCCAGCAGGTCCATGAGCAGCCCGTCCTGGTAGCTGCCGTCGGCGTCGCGCTCGTAGTCGCGCAGCACACCGACGGAGCGGAACCCGACCTTGCGGTAGCAGGCGATCGCCGCGGTGTTGGCGACGGCAGGGTCGATCGTCAGCCGGTGGTGCCCGCGCTCCTGGATCAGGTACGTGGCGAGCAGACCGACCGCCTCTGCGCCGAGGCCGCGGCCCTGCCAACGCGTGCCCAGAAAGATGTCGATGCCGGCGTGGCGGTAGTCGGGCTCGTTCTCCTCGAGGTACTCGATGCCCCCCGCGAGCTCCCCGTCGACCTCGATGACGAGCTGGACCGCGTAGCTGACCCCGCGCAGCTTGGCCGCGATCTCGTCCGCAGGCTCCGGCTCGCGCCACCACCGCGCGACGGACGGCTCGCGGAGCAACGCGACAAGACCCGGGACGTCGTCGCCCGTACCTGGCCGGAGCGTGAGGTGCGGACCGACCAGCAGGGGGAGCGACTCGGTCGCCGGCGGGGGCACGACCTCGACCGGGATGATCTCGGTACGGTCGACCGCGCCCTCACGCAGCGGAGCCAGCGCGAGCCGTTCCGGGTCGGCCACGAAGCCCGCGTACGCATTCTCGTCGGGCAGCTCGATGACCTGGACCTCGTACGGGGATCCGGAGGGCTCGGTGCGGCGGACCCGGTGGAGCAGTCGCGCACCGTACGCGTCGAGCCGGGCGAGGACGCGGTCCTCGTAGTCGGCGAGCTGCCCCTCCTGGCCGGGTAGGACCCACAGGAGGACGCAGAGCGTGACGGCCACGCGCTCGACGTTATCGCGCCGGACGGGGTCTCAGCGGGTACGGCGGCGGACCACGACGACCAGGGTGGCGCCGAGGGCGAGCAGGAGCAGCCCGAGGGGGAGCAGGCCGAGGCCGTCGGCCCCTGTGTGCGGGAGCGGGCCGCCCCCGCCGCCCCCGCCACCCTGGCTGGCGGGCAGGATCGCGGTCGGTGCGGTCGACACGTTGTTGTTGGGGACCGGGTCGAGGGTCGACGACGACACGTTCGCGTGGTTGGCGATGTTCGTGGCAGCAGCCGGGGCGCGCACGACCAGGGTGATGATCGGCGCACTCGCACCGCTGGCAAGGGAGCCGCGGGTACAGGTGACGGTGATGCTGCCGCTGTGGGTGCACGTCCAGCCCGAGCCGCTGGCCGACACGAAGGTGACGCCCGGGGGCAGCGTGTCGATCACCTTGACGGCGGCGGCGGCGTCGGGCCCGGCATTGCTCACCGCGAGGTGGTACGTGATGGTGCTGCCGGCGTGCACGCTGGCCGGTCCGGTCTTGACCAGCGACAGGTCCGCGACCGCGCCGACCGCCGTGGTCGCGGACGAGGCGTTGTTGGCCGGGTTCGTGTCGAGCGTCGTGCTCGACACGTGTGCGGTGTTGGTGAGCAGAGCCGAGTGGCCGGGCGCCGTCACGACGACCGTGATGTCGGGCGCCGTCGCCCCGGTGGGCAGGGACGCCAGCGTGCAGGTGACCGAGACGTTGCCGGTGTTCGTACATGTCCAGCCGGTGCCGGTGGCCGACGCGAAGGTGACACCCGAGGGGAGGGTGTCGACCACCGCGACGCCGGCCGCGTCGGAGGGACCGCTGTTGCTGACCGTGAGCGTGTACGCGATGGAGCCACCCGCCGGGACGGATGCCGGGCCGGTCTTGGTGATGGCCAGGTCCGCGGCGGGGCCGACGCTGGTGATCACGGTGGACGTGTTGTTGGTGGGGTCAGGGTCGCTCGTGGTCGAGGTGATCGCTGCGCTGTTGGTCAGCGACGTTGGCGCGCCCGGGGCGGTGACGACCACGGTGATGGTGGGCGCGGTCGCCCCGGTGGCCAGAGTGGCCAGCGTGCAGGTGACCGAGACGTTGCCGGTGTTCGTACATGTCCAGCCCGTGCCCGTCGCGGACACGAAGGTGACGCCCGCCGGGAGGGTGTCGGTGACCGAGAGGTTGGCCGCGTCCGACGGGCCGTGGTTCGTGGCCACCAGCTGGTAGGTCGCGTCCGAACCGACCGTCACGTTGATGGGCCCGGTCTTGACCAGGGAGAGGTCGGCCGACGCGGTGACGCCGGTGGCAGCCGTGGAGGTGTTGTTGGCCGGGTTCGGGTCGGCAGTCGTCGACGAGACGTTGGCCGTG
>DAIPJR010000228.1:0-3802 GCA_036770165.1 Actinomycetes bacterium
GGGGGGGGGGGGGGGGGGGGGGGGGGGGGGGGGGGGGGGGGGGGCGGGGGGGGGGAGTCGGAGTGCGTAGGCTCGTGCGATGGCGCAGTCGGGTGACTCCAGCGGGTCGACCGGCTCGGGGGCGACCGGGTCGGGGATCCGCGTGGGCCGGTTCCTCGGCATCCCGATCTTCGCCGACGTCTCGCTGTTCATCACCGGGGCGATCGTGGCCTACGGGTTCCTTCCGAGGCTGGAGGCCATCGACCCGTCGATCGGGTCCAGGAAGTACCTCGTGGCGATCGGGTTCGCGATCCTGCTGTACCTCTCGATCCTGGTCCACGAGCTGGCCCACGCGGCCGTGGCCCGTTTCTTCGGCCTGCCGGTCCGTTCGGTGTCGCTCTCGATGCTCGGGGGAGCGACCGCGCTGGACCGCAAGCCCGACACGCCCGGCCGCGACTTCGCCGTCTCGGGTGCCGGCCCAGCGGCGACGCTGCTGATCGCGGGGCTCGGCTGGGCGGCGATGCAGGTGGCCCCGCAGGGCGGGCTCGTCTACCTGGTCCTGCTACAGCTCACCTGGTCCAACGTGATCGTGGGCATCTACAACCTGCTGCCCGGCCTGCCGCTCGACGGCGGCAGCATGCTCGCCGCGGTCGTCTGGCGCGTCACGGGCCGCGAGCTCTCCGGACAGATCGCGGCCGGCTGGGTCGGCCGCGTCGTCGCCGTGCTCACCGCGGCCGCGCCGTTCCTCGTCGGCTGGTACTGGGGATCGGCACCGAGCACGATCTTCGTGGTGTGGGCCGCGGTGATCGCGTCCTTCCTCTGGGCGGGTTCGACCCAGTCGCTGCGCGCGGCAAAGGTACGAGCCCGGCTCCCGCAGCTCGCTCTGCGCGGTCTCGTACGACCGGCCCTGCTGGTCACCGCGACGACGCCGCTGGCCGAGGCGCTGCGCCAGGTCGGCGAGGCGCGGGCCGGCGCACTCGTGACGACCGACTCCGAGGGCACGCCGACCGGCATCGTCAGCGAGGCCGCGGTCGTCGCCGTACCACCCGAGCGCCGCCCGTGGATCCCGGTCAACGACGTCGCCCGGCCGCTCGCGCCCGGCCTGCTCCTCGACGTGGAGCTCGGCGGGCAGGCGTTGCTCGAGGCGATGGGACGATCGCCGGCGACCGAGTACCTCGCGGTCGACGGGGCCGGCCGCGTCGTCGGCGTGCTCGCAGCGACCGACCTGGAGCGACTGTTCTCGGACGTGTGACCGGCGCGGCGGCCGGCCCGCTCGTACGCCGGTAGCCTTGCGCCCCATGACCGACCCGACGGGGGCCAACCACCGGCGAGGCCCGTTCCGGGTCGGCGACCGCGTCCAGCTCACCGACCCCAAAGGCCGGCTGCACACCGTGACCCTGGTCGAGGGCAAGGAGTTCCACACCCACAAGGGCGCGATCGCCCACGACGAGCTGATCGGGTCCGACGAGGGCATCGTCGTCCGCAGCACGGGCAACGTCGTCTACCTCGCGCTCCGCCCGCTGTACGCGGACTTCGTCCTCTCGATGCCTCGCGGCGCGGCGGTGGTCTACCCGAAGGACGCGGGCCAGGTCGTCACCATGGCGGACATCTACCCGGGCGCTCGCGTCGTCGAGGCGGGCGTCGGTTCCGGAGCGCTCACCTGCGCCCTCCTTCGCGCGGTCGGCGACAGCGGGCACGTCTCCTCGTACGAGCGGCGCGAGGACTTCGCCGCGATCGCGCGCACCAACGTCGAGACGTTCTTCGGCGGGCCGCACCCAGCCTGGCAGCTGACGGTGGGGGACCTGCAGGAGCAGCTGGCGCCCGACCCTGCGACCAGGGGTACGGCGGACCGCGTCGTCCTGGACATGCTCGCACCCTGGGAGTGCCTCGACGCGGTCGCCGGGATCCTGCTGCCCGGTGGGGTCGTCATCGCCTACGTCGCCACGACCACCCAGCTGTCCCGCACCGTCGAGGACCTCCGGGCGCACGGCTGCTTCACCGAGCCGGAGGCCTGGGAGTCGATGGTCAGGGGCTGGCACGTCGAAGGACTCGCCGTGCGCCCGGACCACCGGATGATCGGGCACACCGGTTTCCTCGTCCGCTCCCGCCGCCTGGCCGACGGCGTCTCGCCCCCGGTCCGCAGGCGCCGACCGGCCAAGGCGGCCAGCGACACGCCCGAGGTCACCGACACACCCTGAGGTTCGCGGGCGGTGCCGGGGCCGGAGATACGCTCCCGGTGTCCGTTCCGCCCGTTACGTCCCTTGGGTCCCTGTGCGCACCTTCCCCCACTCCGCGCTGGCTCTCCCGATGCTGCTCGCGACCGTCGTGACCGCCGTCACGCTGGCTGGCTGCGGGCAGTCGAGCGGCGTCGGGACGTCCGCCTCCGGCCAGGGCACCTCAGCCTCCGGCGCCGTTCCTGCGCAGGTTCCGGCGAGCCTCCTGCACGGGCCGCTCGGCTGCCCGGCCGGCACCGGGGTGCTGGTCCTCCAGCGGGTCGCGGTCGTCCTGGCGCATCTCGTGACGGTCGTGGTGGCGCGCTGCGACTCGGGCGCCGGGAGCCCGCCCTCGGGGGTGTACGTCGTCGACGGAACAGGCGCCGCCGCCAGGGTGACCGACACGCTCGTACGCGCCGACCAGGAGCTGCAGATCGCCACGGTCACGGCCGTCGCGGGCGGCCTGCGAGCGACCGGTCTCGGCTACTCCGGGGTCGACGTCCCCCGGTGCTGCCCCGACGTGCACGTGACCCTCGACTGGCGCATCCAGGGCGGCGGGCTCGTACCCACGGTGTGAAAGGGCTACGGCTCGGGTCGACCGCTGCCGATGCTGCTGTGTCAGAGCGACTAGCGCGGACACGCGGGTCAACAGGCCGCACGCAGGGGTCGCGTTCCGTCGCGACGCGGGTAGGGTCGAACTTGACCGCAACCCGGGCGGGAGGTGGGCACCATGGCGCCGTACGACGACGACACCAGGCAGGCGCGGTTGCGCGCCCTGGAGGAGAGGCTGGCCGCGAAAGAGCTCGAGCTCGCTGCCGCGGCCACCAAGAACGACCGGCTCGCGAGCACGCTGCGCGAGGCACGCGACCAGATCATCGCCCTCAAGGAAGAGATCGACCGGCTGGCCCAGCCGCCGTCCGGCTTCGGCGTCTTCCTGGCGCGGCACGACGACGACACCGTCGACATCTTCACCGGCGGCCGCAAGCTGCGCGTCGCGATCAGCCCCGAGATCGCCGTCGAGGACCTGCGCCGCGGCCAGGAGGTCATGCTCAACGAGGCGACCAACGTCATCCGCGCGATGGACTTCGAGCGCGTCGGCGAGGTCGTCATGCTCAAGGAGATCCTCGAGGACGGCGAGCGCGCCCTGGTGCTCGGCCACACCGACGAGGAGCGCATCGTCCGGCTCGCCGCGACCCTCGACGACGCACCCCTGCGCGCCGGCGACTCGCTGCTGCTCGAGCCCCGGTCCGGCTACGTCTACGAGCGCATCCCGAAGTCCGAGGTCGAGGAGCTCGTCCTCGAAGAGGTCCCTGACATCGACTACGCCGACATCGGCGGGCTGGGCCCGCAGATCGAGACGATCCGCGACGCGGTCGAGCTGCCCTACCTGCACCCCGAGCTCTTCAAGGAGCACCAGCTCAAGCCGCCCAAGGGCATCCTGCTGTACGGCCCGCCCGGCTGCGGCAAGACGCTGATCGCCAAGGCCGTGGCCAACTCCCTCGCCAAGAAGGTGGCCGAGCGCACGGGCAGCGAGGCGGGCCGGTCGTACTTCTTGAACATCAAGGGCCCGGAGCTGCTCAACAAGTACGTCGGCGAGACCGAGCGGCACA
>DAIPJR010000229.1:0-3797 GCA_036770165.1 Actinomycetes bacterium
ACCGACGGCTTGAGGCGCACCTGCACGTTTGCCCTGGCCAGCCGCGTGCGCAACGGCATCATGCTGGTCCGCGGTCGCGCCTCGGACACGCTGCCGTCGGACGCTCGCGAGCTCGCCGGCGTCGCGCGGGTCGTCGGCTACGCTCCCGGGCAGACCGGCGCGCTCGTCGAGGACTACCGCAGGGCGACGCGGCGGGCCCGAGCAGTGGTGGAGAGAGTCTTCTACTCGTGACAGGTGCTGACCGCGGGCCCTCGGCCGGGAGCTACCGGCGGGTGCTCGGCATCCGTGAGGCGCGGGGCCTGCTCGTCGCGCAGGCGGCCTCCGAGATCGGTGACCAGGCGGCCCGCGTCGCGATCGCGCTGCTGGTCCTCGAACGCACCGGCGACCTTCTCTACAGCGCGCTCGCGCTCGCGATCGCGTACGTCCCCGGGATCCTCGGCGAGGCGGTGCTCGGGTCGCTCGCCGACCGCTACCCCCGGCGCGAGATCATGCTCGTCTGCGACCTGCTGCGGCTCGTCATCCTCGGTGCCCTGGCGGTGCTGGTGATGCAGTCGGTGAGCCTGCTCGTCGTGTTCGCCCTGCTGCTCACCAGCGAGTTCGTGTCGCTCCCGTTCGGCACGGCTCGCGCGTCGCTGTTCCCCGACGTGGTGCCGGACCGTACCGACTACGTCACGGTGCAAGGCCTGTCGCGCACGGTCCACCTCTCGACGCAGGTGATCGGGTCGGTGGCCGGCGGGGGACTGGTCGACCTGCTCGGCGTCAGCCGCACCCTGGCGATCGACGCCGTCACCTTCCTCGTCTCGTTCGTGATGATCCGGCAGTACGTGCTGCGGCGGCCGCCGACCGACGAGGCCGGCACGTCTCCCAAGCGCATGGCACGGGACTTCTGGGGCGGGGCGCGGGAGCTGCTCGGCGACCCCGTGCGGCGTTCGATCACCCTGCTGGGCTGGGGTTCTGCCCTCTTCCTGATCGCTCCGGAGGCGGTCGCCCTCGGCTACCGGCCGGGTCTCACGCCTCTGGTCGGGGGCGTGCTCCTGGCCGCCGTCCCGGCCGGTTCGGCGGTGGGTGCCCTGCTGCTGCCGAGAGTGCCGCTGCGCGACCAGCTGCGCCTCCTGCTGCCGCTCGCGGCGCTGTCGTGCCTGCCGCTGTTCGCGACCTCGATCGGTCCGCCCCCGCTCGTGGCCGCGGCGCTCTGGTTCGTCGCCGGGGTGCTGCAAGCCTTCGTGCTGACGGTCATCTCGGCGGTGACGATGCTCACCGACCGTGCCCGGCGGGGTCGGGTGCTCGGAATCGCTTCGGCCGGCTTCAACGCTGCGACGGCGGTCTCGTTCGCGCTCGTCGGTTGGCTGGCCGGTTTCTCCGGCATCGGCCCGGCCCGTGCGGTCAGCCTCGCCGGCGCCGGCGGCCTGCTCACGGTCGCGCTGCTGCGCGCTGCCTGGCCGTCGCAAGCGATCGACGACGCGGTCTGACCCCTCCGTTGATCCTTGCTGATCCACCGGTCAGCACCCTCTCGTCATGGCTATATTCGGCGAGTGACCTCGAGTCGGCGCGGATGGGCGGCGCTCCTGACCGCGGCTCTCGTGGCCGTCGGGCTCGGCGGAGCCTCGTCAGCGGGGTCCGCCTTGGCTGCGGCGCCTGCTCCGGCAGCGGTGGCCGCACAGCAGGCCTCGTCGAGCGCGACGCTCCAGGTCGGTCGCCTCGCCCTGCACCGCTGCGGCGTCGTGCCCGGCGCGTACTGCGGCCGCCTCGCCGAACCCTGGGACCCGAGCGGTCAGGCCAGCGGCAACATCTCGGTCGGGTTCGCCTTCGTCCCGGCGTCCGACCGCAGCAGGCCGGTGCTCGGCACCGTGGTCCCGCACGAGGGCGGTCCCGGGTACAGCACGACCGGCTCTGGCGTCGACTACGCGGCCATGTACGGCTCGCTGCTGACGCGGCGCAACCTGCTGCTCGTCGACCAACGGGGCACCGGCCTGACTGCACCCATCAACTGTCCCGAGCTGGAGCACCTCGTCGGCCCGTACGACGTCGCGGCGGCGAGATGCGCGAAGCGCCTCGGCAGCCACGCCGACCTGTACGGCAGCGCCTCGTCCGCCGACGACCTCGCCGGCGTCATCACGGCGCTGGGGGTCGGCAAGGTCGACCTGTACGGCGACTCGTACGGCACGTTCTTCGCGCAGGTGTTCGCCGGGCGGCACGGCGACCAGCTGCGCAGCATCGTCCTCGACAGCGCCTACCCGCCCACCGGCGAGACGGCGTGGTACCCGACGCAGACGGCCGCGATGACGTACTCGATCGACGCCGCCTGCGCGCACACGCTCGCCTGCGCAGCGGCGAACGGTACGACGGCGCAGCTGCTCAGCGACGTCCTCGCGCAGGTCCGCCGGCATCCCTACACCGGCGTCGCGTACAACGCCGATGGGGCGCGGCAGCATGTGGTGGTCGACGGGAAGGCCTTGGTGTCGTTGACGTTCGGCGCCACGTACGGTCCGGCGTGGTACCGCGAGCTGGCCGCCGCGCTGCACGCGGCCCTCACCGGGATCCGGGCACCGTTGCTGCGGCTCGTCGCCGAGGCGGTCTACCCCAGCAGCTACCCCAGCGACGTCGTGGCGTACAGCGAAGGCCTCGACGCGGCGACCAGCTGTCACGACTACCCGCAGCTGTACGACATGAGCAAGCCGCCCGCGATCCGCAAGCTCGAGTACGTGGCGGCGGTACGGGCCGAGGGCCGCACGGACCCGGGCGTCTACGCACCCTTCACCATCGCCGAGTACCTCGCCTCCGACTGGGAGGAGCAGGACTGGTGCCTGACGTGGCCGGTGCCGTCCAGCGCGCACCCGGCGGGTCCGCCGGCGCCCCCGACGGGCCACTACCCGTCGGTCCCCGTCATGGTCCTGTCCAGCGAGCTCGACTCGATCACGACGCCGGCCGAGGGCCGCCTCGTCGTCGCCGAGTTCCCGAACGCGCGGCAGGTGCTGATCGCGAGCAGCTTCCACGTCTCCGCCGAGGACGACGTGGACGGCTGCTCGTCCTCGATCCTGCGCGCGTTCGTCGCCGACCCGGTCGGCGGGCTCACCCCGTCGGTGCTCGCCTGCGCGCCACTTGTACCTCCCGTGCGCGCCGTGCCGTCGTACGTCTCGACCTATCGTGCGATGCCCGGCGCGACCGCGCTGCCGGGGTCGACGGTCGGCGCCCTCGGGCTGCACGCGGCCTCGACCGCGGCCGAGACGGTCGCCGACGTCATCGACCGCTGGTACAACAACTACAGCGGCGTCGGCGTCGGGCTGTACGGCGGCGCCTGGAGCTACACCGGCGACCACGTCACCAGGTTCCAGCTCCACGACGTGCGCCTCACCCCGGACCTCGCGGTGAGCGGGACCGTCGTCTGGTCGAGATACGGGCACGTCGTCACCGTCCACCTGACGATCAAGCAGGTCGACGCGTCCGGCGCGATCGTCCGGGGAAGCGGCGTCGCCGGAACCGTCGACGGGTCCTGGGACTCGCGGGCCGCCGGTGCGCAGGCGGTCCTCCGCGGGATTCTCGGCGGCAAGGTCCTGGCCGCCCGGATGCTCGCTCCCTGACCCGCAGCTGGTCCGCGGCGGATTCGGTGACGACTACCGCAGTGTCGACGGTCTCGGCTGGCGGCACTACGACGGCACCCGCTGGGCCTACGTGCCAATCGGGGCCGTGGTGAACCAGGTGAGGGTGTACGTCCGCGCCCTGGTCGCTGCAGAGGTTGCTGACGGAGCCACGGGGAAGCGCCTCGGTGACCTGATGAAGCTGTTGTACCGCGGGCGCCT
>DAIPJR010000035.1:0-2084 GCA_036770165.1 Actinomycetes bacterium
GCCTGTGGCGCTGGCCGTCGAGGCTGTCGAACCACTCGAACCGGTTACCTTGATGCCCACGAAGACGGCGGCGGCGACGAGCACCAGCCCGGCCGCTGCCTGCAGGACCCGGGGGTTGCGCCAGCGCGACGAGGGCGCCGAGGACAGCGGGACGACCGTCGCGCCCACGGTCGGCCGTACCACCGGCTCGGCCGTCGCGAGGTCGGCCAGTGCGGCGTCGAGCCGGGCTCGGACGTCGAGCGGCATGGGTACTTCGGGAAGGTCCGCGAGCAGTGCCGAGACATACGCGTCGTCGTCGGCCGACAGCGGGACGAACGGCTCCAGGTCGTGCTCGTCGGGGTGGACGGGGTCGTGGTGCTGGGTCATCGGGGCTCGCCTCCTTCCGCTGTCGTTGCGCTGTGCTGGGACGGTCCGTGCTGGGACGGTCCGTGCTGGGCCGGATCGTGCTGGCCCGGTACGGATGGGACGGGCGGGTCGCCGTCTGGGTTCCGCAGATGCTGCAGGAGCGGCAGCAGCCTGGCCCGGCCGCGGGCGCACCGGCTCTTCACCGTGCCGGTCGGGCACTCCAACAGCTGCGCCGCGTCCTCGACGGAGTAGCCCTGGATGTCGACGAGCACGAGGGCGGCCCGCTGCGGGGCGGGCAGCGTCGCGAGCGCCTGCTCGACAGCGATCGCGGTGTCGCGGTCACCGATGGCGTCGACGGGGTCCGCGGGGTGCCGGCTCTCGTCCTCGGGCAGGGGGTCGGTGCTTCGCACCTTCTGGCGGCGGAGGAGGTCGAGGCAGGCGTTGACGACGATGCGGTGCAACCAGGTGGTGACAGCGGCGTCGCCGCGGTAGGTCGCGGCCCCCCGGTAGGCCGAGATCAGCGCGTTCTGTACCGCGTCCGCCGCATCGTCAGGATTGCCGAGGGTGCGCAGGGCGACGGCCCACAGCCGGTCGCGATGCCGGTGGACGAGCTCACCGAACGCTTCCCGGTCGCCAGCGAGATGGGCCTCGAGGAGGGCCCGGTCGTCCCGCGACGGTTCCGTCGGCTGGTCGTCGTCGGACATACCTGCAGGGTACGGGCGGTGCCGTCGGCCCCTCGCACGCCCCGCCGGGGCGCCGGCCCCCGGGCAGCGGCGGCACGATTGGCACGCGAACGGCCCGGGAGAGGGCAGGTGCGGCGCCGGTACGAGCTGGTACGCCGCGACTCGCGGCGTCGACCCGGCCGCGATTGCGTGCCAGGTGTGCGGTGGACCGCCTCGCGGGGTGACATCTCGAGCGCGAGGGGGCGGCGTCAGCTGCGGAAGACCTGGACCTCGGCGACGGCGCCCTGGAAGTTGGCGCCCACCGGTGGCAGGGACGTCAGCCAGATCAGCAGGTAGCGCGCTGTGGCGATGGACACCGGGCGCAGCGTCACGATGGTGCCGGCGTCGGTGGCCCTGGCCAGCGGCAGGTAGTCGTCGGCCCGCGTCGAGTAGACCTTGGCGGCGCGCAGCTCGAGCGACGTCCCCAACCCGACCAGGTGGACCGTGACGGCGGCCACCTGCTGCTCGGAACCGAGGTCGAGGAGCAGGCCCACGCCGGGCTTGAGGCCGCCGAGGTCCGGCCGCTTGAAGTACTGCACGGTGTGCCAGGCCGTCGCCAGGTTGCCGTCGATCGCCAGCTTGACCTGGTCGGGATTCTCCGTGCCGTTGCCGTCCGGGTCGAAGTCGTGGATGGCAACGACCGGGATGCCGATGCCGAGCGGCGTGGGCGTCGGGCTGGGCGTCGCCGACGCCGACGGCGGCGCGGTCACCGTCGCCTGGTGCTCGGGCTCGGCGAGCGAGCGCACGCCCAGGTAGGCGGGTACGAGCAGGAGCGCGGCGACGCACACGGCCGCGACGAGCGGGACCGACCGGCGGCGGCGACGGCGGGAGGTGGCCAGGGCGTCGGCGGGCTGCGCCGGGTCGTCGTCGTCCGAAGCGGTGAACCCACGGGTGTGCTCGCCGGCCAGCTCGAGTACCGGGTCGACAGTCAATCGTATGTGCTGGTGCCGGGCGACGTGCTGGTCGTGGCGCCGTATGCCGTTCATCAGAGCCGGACCGTCAGCAACGAGCCCGCGG
>DAIPJR010000035.1:2094-9517 GCA_036770165.1 Actinomycetes bacterium
CGGCAGCCGGCGAGGTGAGTGGCTCGCCTCGGCCAGGGAGACCGAGCGCGCGCGACGCGACGTCGTCCAGGACGCCGGGCACGCCGGCACGGACCATCCGGGGACGGACGGCATGCCCGGACTGCTGCGGGGCGGGTGCAAGGTCGGAGGCCTCGGGTGCGCCCGGCCAGCGCCCGGTCAGCGCGGCGTACAGCAGCGCTCCGAGGCCGTACGCGTCCCTCGCGGCCAGCGAGTCGGGGTCCTCGGGGGCGCCAGACAGCGCGCTGGCGATGGACAGCCCGAGCAGGCGTACCCGGCCGTCGTCTCCGCGCAGGACCCAGTGCGGTGCGAGCGCGCCGTGGCCGAGGCCCTGCGCCTGCACGGACGTCAGCGCGAGGGCGAGCTCCAGCGTCGTGCGCCACGCGTCGACGTCCGGAAGCGGTCCGTCGGCGAGCTGGTCCTCCAGTGAGGCGGCGCCCAGCCACTCGATGATCAGGCAGGTGCCCTCGTCGTCGGTGAGCACGTCGAGGACCCGCAGCACCCGAGCGTCCTCGGCGCCTGCCGAGGCTCGTGCCGCCGCGAGCACCTCGCTCTCGAGCTCGTGGTCGGGCGCGACGACGAGGATGCCCACGGACCGGCGCAGGACACCGTCGTAACCGCACCAGTACGACCAGTGCGGGCCGTCGAGGACGCAGTCCTCGAGGCTGTACCGGTCGGCCAGGATGCGCACGGGACAACAGCCTACGACCGGCTGAAGGACCCAGCCGTCACGACGGTCGTCGTCCCCGTGTCCACGACGCGCGTCGCCCCGAAATACCCGTCCAGATAGACCGGCACGATGTGCACGAACGCGCCGGTGTGCGGCGCCTCGATCATGTAGCCGCCGCCGATGTACAGCGCCACGTGGTGGATCGATGCCGGGTCGGCCGGGTTCGTCGCCCAGAACAGCAGGTCACCGGGCAGGAGCGCGTCCACGGCCGGGTGCGTGCCGCTGGCGAACCACTGCTCGGCCGCCGTACGGGGCAGGGTGATGCCGGCCTGCGCGTACGCCCACTGGGTGAGGCCGGAGCAGTCCCACGTCGAGGGTCCGGTCCCTCCCCACTGGTACGGGTCGCCGAGCGTGGAGCGGGCAGCGGCGACCGCCGAGACGATCGCGGACGGCGTGCCCGGCGGGAGGGTGGTCGGCGCCGCGGGGTCGGTGCCGAGGGTCGCTGCGGCAGCCGCCGCGGCTGCGGCCGCAGCCTGCTCCTGCTGCTGGGTGACCAGCGTGCGGACGAGGGCGTTGGCGGAGTCGAGCTGGCCCTGGCGTTCGTCCAGCAGGCCGACGATCTGCGCGCGAGCCAGCTGAGCCTGGGACTCGAGGGTCGATCGCTGGTCCGCCAGGGCGTTGAGCTTTTGGGCCGCCTGGGTCGCTGCGACGACTCGGTCCGAGCTGGTGGTGATGGCGCTGGCGTCCGCGGCCAGGACGTGGTTGACGGCGACGTACCTGGAGATCACGTCGTTGATGTCGCCACCGTCGAGGATCTGAGCGAACAGCCCGAGCTGCCCACCGGCCTTGTACAGGGCCTGGATCCGCTGGACGTTCTCCTCGCGCTGCTGCGCGGCGTTGTCGTTGAGGCTGCCGAGCTGCTGCTGCGCGCTGAGGTAGCTGTTGACGACCTCTCCGAGCTTCTCGGTGACGGCGTCGTACGTCTCGGTCGCGACCTCGACCTGCGTCTGGAGCGCCGCGACCTGCGCCGTCAGGGCCTTGGCCTGGGCCTTGGCGGACGCGACGGACGGGGCGGACGGAGCGGCCAGGGCGCTGTCGGCAGGGCCGGCGCAGACCCCGCCGACGAGCGCGACGGCCGCCAGCAGCCCCAGGGTGCGCTTGGCCCTCACGACACGAGCTTCAGCGTGACGACCGCGTCAGGGGCGAGCAGGTTGGTCGTTCCCGGTACATACCGCAGCGCCACCGTCTTGATGGTGCCGTGCACGGTCGCCGTGACGTTGCCGTCGGAGAACACCAGGTTCGTCACGGTCACGTCGTCGGTCTTGGCCGCCAGCACGGCCGCAGCCATGGCGGCCGCCTCGTCGTGCTTCACGCCGTAAGCGGCTGCGGCTGCCGTAGCTGCCTGCGTCGCGCCGTCGTCGATGCGCAGGTGCCCCATCGCGAGGGTGATGCCGTCGATGGCGATGACGCCGAGGATCACGAAGGTGACCACGAGCTTGCCGAGCCAGCCCACGCTGAAGTAGCCGTGGTCGCGCCGGCCCCCGTTGCCGCAGTCACCCGCCATACCTCAGAGTCGGCTCGCGCGACCGCATTCTTGAGGTCAGGTGCGCCGTAGCCGACCGGTGACGAGGGTGAGGAGCTCTTGCATCTCGGCGACGCGCAGGCGTCGGGCCACCAGGACGAAGCTGCCCACGACGACCGCGACGACCGCGACGACGACGACCAGCGCACCGAGCTTGCCAGACCCGGTCACCCGGCCGAGCGCGTCGACCACGGTGTAGCCGAGCACCCCGGACACCGCGCCGGCCAGGCCGAGGCGCACGAGGGTGCGAACCGTCAGGTACGTGTCGAGCCCGCCGACGCGGGGGCGCAGGATGAACCAGAACACGACGGTGGTGGCGATGTAGGCAACCGCGTAGCCGGCGGCCAGGCCGGCGACCGCCTTCGACGCTGGGAGCACGCGGTACAAGCTGTAGCCCACGCCGATGTTGACGATGTTGAGGAAGATGTTGACCAGGGCCGGGGTTCGCGTGTCCTCGAGCGCGTAGAAGCCGCGGAGCAGGACGTAGTAGAGCGAGTAGGCGAGGACGCCGACCGAGAAGGCCTGCAGCACCGTCCCGACCAGCCGTGCCCCCGGGTCGGTGGTGTTCCCGTAGCCGAGCAGCAGCTGCGCGATCCGCGGCCCGAGCAGGGCGAGCAGCACCGTCGCCGGGACCATGGCGGCGGCGATCAGCCGCATCCCCCGTGCGAGGTCGTGGCGGACGGCAGCCAGGTTGCCGTCGTGCGCAGCGCGGCTCATCCGCGGCATCAGCGCGGTGACCACCGAGACCGTGACGATCGAGTGCGGGAGGATGAACATCAGCTGGGCGTTGGCGTACGCGGTGCTGCCGGCGACCTTCTGGCCGTGCTGCTCGGCGATCGCACCGGCGTTGTTGGCCAGCTTGGTGACGATCAGGTAGGCGATCTGGTTGACGAGGACGAAGAAGATGGTCCACTTCGCGAGGCCTACGGCGGTGCCGAGCCCGTGCCCACGCAGGTCGAACCGGGGCCGGAACCGGTAGCCCGACCGGGCCATGTAGGGCGTCAGCAACGAGGCCTGCACGACCACTCCCAGCGTCGTCGCCGTACCCAGCAGGGCGATCTGGCCGCCGGTGATGGTCGCGATCGACGGCTTGTCCGAGACGACGAGGAAGATCGCGCACCCGATGATGACGACGACGTTGTTGATGATGGGCGCGAACATCGGCGCCGCGAAGTGGCCACGGGCGTTGAGGACCTGCGAGTACAGCGCGTAGAGGCCGTAGAACAGGATCTGTGGGAGGCACAGGTAGGCGAACGCCGTGAGCACCTCGATCTGCCGGCTGGAGTAGCTCGACCCTGCGTACAGGCGCGCGATCCACGGAGCGGCCAGGACGGCTGCGGCAGTGATGAAAAGGAGCGTGACGGCCGACAGGGTCAGCAGCCGGTCCGCGTAGGACGTGCCGCCGTCCTCGTCGTCCTTCATGTGGCCCACCAGCTGCGGGATGAACACCGCGTTGAGGGCGCCACCCACGAGCATGATGTAGATGATGTTGGGCAAGGTGTTGGCCGTGTTGTACGCGTCGGCCAGGACACCGAGGCTGCCGATCGAGGCGGCCAGCGCCGTCGTCCTCAGCACCCCGGTGACGCGCGAGATGATCGTGCCGGCCGCCATGACCGAGCTGGACCGGAGGACCCCAGCGTCGTCGGTAGGGTCGCCGGCCGGGCCGAGCGCACTCCCAGGGGTCACCGCGGTCACCTCGCCCGCTCCCGCACCGACGCCACCGATCCTGGGCGCCGTCCCCCTCGCACGGCTCGGACGATGCGTACGACCAGCGCGATCGCGAGCAGGACGAACGCGCCGCCGACGACCAGCTGCGCCACCTCGCCGAAGCCGGTGATCTGTACGGGGAACGTCACCGCCGAACCGTAGGGCTTCCCGTCAGGTGTGAGCAGCCGGACGATCAGCATGACGTCGCCGTTGGTGGTGGCCTCGGCGGGTACCTCGAAGGTCCGGCTCTCCCCTGCCGGGATCTTCTGCGCGGCCGGCTGCGTGAGGGTGAGGCGCACCGCGGGGTCGGCCGCGACCGAGACGTGCATCGTGACCGTCTGGTTCAGCCCGTTCTCCACGGTGACCGGGATCTTGCCGCTGCGGGCCGCGAGGGTGAGCGCGCCGGACCTGACCACGCGCACGGCCGACACCTGCTTGGCGACGGTCGCGTCGACCGCATCGATGTACGCGGCGCCCGCCACCCGCTGGGTGCGCCACAGGGTCGATCCCGACCGCAGCAGCGCGCGCTCGACGGTGTTCCGCAGCGTCGTGGGGTCGGCCACGATCGCGGTGAGCGAGTCGAGCCCGTCGCTGCCTCGGTCGATCCCGACGAACTGGTCCTGGCTGACCTCGTTCCTCACCATCGCGACGGGGTAGGTCGGTCGCTTGCGTTCGGGCCCGCTGGCGGCGCCGACCCGCAGCTCGTCGAGGGTGGCCGGCTGCACCCACGGCACCTGGCCGAGTGCCTCTAGCAGGCTGTGCATGTACGTCGGGTCAGGGGTCCACCGGCGTGGCGGCGCGACGACGATCGAGCGCTGGTCGAACGGCAGCTCGGACGTGACCATCGCGAGCTCCGCGAGGATCCGTTGTCGGGCGAGCGCCGGGCCGCCGAGCTGGGCGGGGGCCGTGGCCAGCAGGGTCGACAGGACCGAGTCGGTCACGACGCCGGTCAGCGTCGTCCCAGTCAGCGGCCCGACCCCGGACTGCGTGTAGGTCGTCACGGGGTGCAGCGGGGCTGCGTAGGTGTCCGAGAGGATCACCGCGCCGGTTCCCTGCTCCGAGATGGTCTGCAGCGTCCGCCCGTCGGCCGAACCGTCGGCCGGCCACGCGACGTCGCCCGACACCGGCACCGCACCGCCCAGCTCCTGGCTGACCACCTGGGTACCCAGCGAGCCGGCGACGTCGAGGTCGGCGGCGCGCCCCGCCCGGACCGTGGCCACCACGTCCGGGTCGCCGAAGGGGAGCGCGACCACCTGGCCGGTGGTGACGTCGCGGGCCAGGTCGTCCAGCCAGGTGCGCGCCGTCTCGGCGACACCAGAGCTTGGACCTGAGCCCGTCCCGCTCCCGGTCGGGCTCGGACCGCCGGAGGACGGGCCGCCGGATGCCGAGCCGCTAGATGCCGAGCCGCCCGGGCTCGGGCCGGCCGTGGGTGTCGGCGTCGTGCTCGTGGCGAGCTGGGCCACGCTCTCGAGGGTGTCGCCGTCGAGCACCCACGTGAGATGGGTGCCGCCAGACGCCTGGAGCAGCGTCTGCAGGCGCCCGGTCAGCTGGTCCTGCGTCGCAGTCTTGAGCTGTCGCCCGTCGGGTCCGCGTGACGGGGTCCCGATGACCGGGAAGACGACGGCCAGCCTGGTGGGCTTCACCTGCCCGAGGTCCCACGGGAGGAAGGTCCGCGCGGTACCCACGCGCAGGCGCCCACCCGTGACGGGGTCGGCTGCGATCACCTCGACCGCGATCGGGTAGACGCCGGGGACCGACAGCCCCAGAGCGCTGGCCTTGGCGGTGACCGTCCAGGCGAGGCTGCCGCCGGCGGGAAGGGGGGCGGTCGGATGGACCAGGGCGGAGCTGATCACGTTGCCGGTCGGGCGGCTGGTGCTCGCCGCCGAGGCGGCCAGCTCCCCGCGGCTGCCCTCCGGCGTCGTCCCGACCCGGAGCTGGATGTTCAGGTCGGTGAGGGCGACGCTTTCGTGGTTGACCATCGTGCCGCTGATCGTCAGCCTCCCCTTCGACGTCAGCACCAGCGGCTTGATCGACGTCACGCCGAGCGTCACGGGGTCGGCCGCTGGCGCAGCGGCCGTGCGCAGTGCGACAACAGGCGCGACAACAGGCGCCACGGCGGGCGCCGGGACAGGTGCCGCGGCAGCTCCGTACGTGCCGGCAGCCAGCGTCCCCGCGCCCACCAGCCCAGCGAGGACGACGGTCCCTGCGCGGACGCAGCGCGGCCTCACCCGGTCTCCGCGAGCAGGTCGACGGCGCGCAGGGCCAGAGCACGCTCGTCGGTGTAGGCCAGCCGGGTGGCCACCTCGGCGAGCGGTACCCAGGCGACCTGCTCGACCTCGATGTCGGCGTCGGACAGCTCTCCCCCGACCGCCTCGAGCAGGAAGTGGTGCACCGTCTTGTGGACCCGGTGCTCGCCCGCGACGAACCAGTAGTCGATGGCACCGAGGCGGCCGATCACCGCGCCCCTGATCCCGGTCTCCTCCTGGACCTCGCGGACTGCCGCGGCCTCAGGGGTCTCCCCGCGCTCGAGGTGGCCCTTGGGCAGCACCCACTCCAGCTGCCCTCGTCGGCTGCGGCGCGCGATCAGGGCGCCGCACGCCGCCGCGCCCGGACGGTCGACGACGAGACCTCCCGCGGACGTCTCCTCCACGGTGGTGAGCCGGGGCCGGCTCGGCGGAGTGGCACGTTGCACCGGTTGATCGTACGAGCCGTACCCTTGGGTCGCGTGTCCGCCGCTCCTGCACGACCCCCCTCCTTCGGTCCCCCCGTCATCGACGAGGTGGGCCGGCGATTCGCCGCGGCCGGTCACGAGATCGCGCTCGTCGGCGGACCCGTGCGCGACGCACTGCTCGGCCGGCTCGACCGGCTCGAGGACCTCGACTTCACGACGTCGGCGACACCAGTACAGATCCTGGAGGTCGTGAACGGCTGGGCCGACGCCGTCTGGGACGTCGGCATCGCGTTCGGGACGGTCGGCGCGCAGAAGGACGGCTACCGGATCGAGATCACCACGTACCGCTCCGAGGTCTATGACGCCTCGTCGCGCAAGCCCTCGGTGACCTACGGCGACTCGCTCGAGGGCGACCTGCTGCGCCGCGACTTCACCGTCAACGCGATGGCGATCGCGCTGCCGTCGCGGGCCTTCGTCGATCCGTACGGCGGCATGGCCGACCTCGAGCGACGCGTGCTGCGCACCCCGGCGACGCCGCAGGAGTCGTTCAGCGACGACCCGCTCCGGATGCTCCGGGCGGCCCGCTTCTGCGTACAGCTCGACTTCACCGTGGCGCCCCCGGTGGTCGCGGCGATGACCGAGCTGGCCGAGCGGATCGACATCGTTTCGGCCGAGCGGGTCCAGGGCGAGCTGGTCAAGCTGCTCTGCGCGCCCTCCCCCCGGGCCGGGCTGCGGCTCCTCGTCGACACCGGGCTCGCGGCGCGGGTCCTGCCCG
>DAIPJR010000035.1:9527-11777 GCA_036770165.1 Actinomycetes bacterium
ATCGACGAGCACCACCGGCACAAGGACGTCTACGAGCACACGCTGACCGTCCTCGAGCAGGCCATCGCGCTCGAGGACCCGTCTGCCGACGGGCCCGACTTCGTGCTGCGGTTCGCCGCGCTGATGCACGACGTCGGCAAGCCGCGCACCCGGCGCTTCGAGGACGGTGGCGGCGTGAGCTTCCACCACCACGAGGTCGTCGGGGCGAAGATCACCCGCAAGCGGATGCAGGCCCTGCGGTTCTCCGGTGACGTCACCGACGACGTCTGCCGGCTGGTCGAGCTGCACCTGCGCTTCCACGGGTACGGCTCTGGGGAGTGGAGCGACTCCGCCGTGCGCCGCTTCGTCCGCGACGCCGGGCCCCTGCTCGGCCGGCTGCTCAAGCTGACCCGCGCCGACTGCACCACCCGCAACCGGCGCCGGGCCGCCGAGCTCGCCGCCCAGATCGACGACCTGGAGGTGCGTATCGCGCGGCTGGAGGTCGAGGAGGGCCTCGCCGCCCTGCGCCCGGACCTCCACGGCGAACAGATCATGGCCATCCTCGGCGTGCCGCCCGGCCCCGTCGTGGGTCGGGCCTACCGGTTCCTGCTCGACCTCCGGCTCGACCGCGGACCGGTCGGGCTGGAAGCCGCCGAGGCCGAGCTCCGCACCTGGTGGTCCACCCAGCCCTGACCCCTAGTCAGCGGGGGGTGACGCGCCAGTACCAGGTCCCGGCTGCGATCAGGGCGGCTGAGGTGCACAGCAGTACGGGGGCCGAGCGGCCGCTGACGGGCAGCGCGGCAGCGGCGACCGCGGCCGCGGCCACGAAGGCGACGTTGAACAGGACGTCGTACAGCGCGAAGACGAGGCCGCGGTGCCGGTCGTCGACGGTGCGCTGCACGGTGGCGTCGACGCTGACCTTGGCGCCCTGCGCGGTGAGCCCGAACACGAAGCCGGCGACCACCAGCGGTGACTCGCGGAACGGCAGCCCGAGCACCAGCAGCGACACGGCCGCGATCACCATCAACGCGGGGATCCACCGGCCGGCCCCCCACCGGCGTACGGCACCGGGGGTGAGCACGGCCCCCACCGGTACCCCGATCGCGACCGCGACGAACGTGATCGCGACTCCGCGCAGGCCGCCGTTGGCGTCCGCAGGCCGGTGGAACGTCTCGCGCTCCAGCAGCACGATCACCACGGTCATGACACCGAACGCCATCCGGAACGCGCCGAGCGCGGCGAGCGCGTCACGGGCGGCCCTGCGGTGGTACAGATAGCGCAAGCCCGACCCGAGCGCCGCCAGCTCACGCGCCCACGGGCTGGGCGCCTGCGCCGGACGCACCTGATCCCCCGTGTCTGTCCCGGTGTCCGCACGAGTGTCTGTCCCTGTGTCCGTACGGCCGTCCAGGTCGGGGCCCAGCTCGTCGCGGCCGAGCCGGGTCGCTGCCAAGGCGGAGACCAGGTAGCAGGCGCCGGCTGCCCCGACCGTTGCTGCCGCGGCGCCGTACCCGCTCCCGAGCACCAGCCGGGTCAGCAGGCCGAGGCCGGCTCCGGCGGTGACAGCCACGGTGCCCGACGTGGTGGCGAGGGCGTTGGCGGTCACCAGCCGGCCTGGCTGGACCACGTGCGGCAGCCCGGCCGAGAGCGCGGACAGGAAGAACCGGTTGACGCCGAGGCTGGCCAGCGCGAGCGCGACGAACAGTGGCCCGTCGTTGCCGGCGACCACGAGGAGCGCGAGCGGGATCAGCAGCCCGGCGCGCAGCACGTTGGAGCGGACCAGGATCTGGCGGCGGCGCCAGCGGTCGATCAGCACTCCGGCGAACGGGCCGACGAGGGAGTACGGCAGCAGGAGGACGGCGAACGAGACGGCGATCCGTGCCCCCGTGGCCTGCCGTTCCGGCGAGAACAGCACGTACGAGGCGAGGCCGGCCTGGAGGACGCCGTCGGCGAGCTGGGAGAGCAGCCGCGTCGCGAGCAGCCAGCGGAAGCCGCGGTCGGCGAGGACCGAACGTACGTCCGAGTCGGCGGCCACGGCGCTCAGGCTAGGCCCCGCTGTCCACGCCGCTCTGCCCGCCAGCCCCCGACCAGCACCGATCATGGAGCTGTGGGGGGGATTCCTTGATCAAGTCCCCCGACAAGTCCATGATCGACGCGGACGCGTCGGTAGCACGGGTGCGCGGAGCGGGCCGGGGCCCGCGCCCGGTCACTCGTCGGCGATGAACGCCTCGACCGCGGCGCGCGCCTCGTCGTCGCTGTACTGGACCGGCGGCG
>DAIPJR010000036.1:0-11727 GCA_036770165.1 Actinomycetes bacterium
TATCAGCCCGAGCTGGGCGAGCGTCTCGAAGTTGCCGACGAACGTGGGCCGGCCCTTGACGCCGCGCTCGAAGACCCGAGGCGGCTTGCTCGTCGGGCGGGCGTCACCGGCCTCCAGGTAGTGCACGAGCGCGGACTCCTCGCTCGCCACGAACCCGCCAGGGATGGCCACGACGCGGACCTTGACCTTGCTGCGGTGCTCGTGCGCGGCGCGGGCCACGTTGTCGAGCGACGCCGCGCCCTCGTGCATGCACAGGTGCACCTCGTCGGCACCCGTGGCGTGCGCCGCGAGCAGCGCCCCGTCGATGACGAGATGCGGGGCGTAGTCGGCGAGGATGCGGTCCTTGCGGCTGGACGGCTCGCCCTCGCACCCGTTGCCCACCACCACCGCACGGCCGCGACCGTTGGCCACCGTGGCCATCTTGACCGCGGTGGGGAATGCGGCGCCGCCCCGGCCGCGGAGCCCTGCGGCGGCAACGGCGTCGATGAGCCGCTGCCGTCCTGCGGTGCCGGCGTAGTGCGTCAGCGGCAGCCGGCCGAAGCGCTCGACGTGCTCCGAGTAGGTCTCGGCGCGGCCGGTCTCGGCCCAGCCGGACAGCAGCCGCCAGCCGCCGGACGGGGGCCGGACGACGCCCTGCTCGGGCGGGTTCGGGCGGCGGCTCACCGGCGGCGCGCCGGCGGTCGGTCCGCGCTTCGCGCGACGGTGTCCGGGTGGCTGGCACCCAGCCGCCACACGAGGGCGCCAGCGACGGCCATCACGCAGATGCCCTCGATGGCGAGGACCCAGAGCCGGCGGCTGTCGGCGCCGCCGATGAAGTAGCCGTGCAGAACGGCGAACGGCCAGCACGCGTAGGCGGTCAGGTGCACCGCGCGCCAGGCGCCGAGCGAGATCCGGGTCCGCAGCAGGCTCGTGGCGATGAGGGCGAGGATCAGGTCGAAGGCGACCGCGCCGAGCCCGAGCGGGAGGGGGTGATAGACCGACATGAAGGGGATCACCGCGTCGAGCCAGCCGATCCCCGCGTAGGGATCGATGACCGCGGTGACGATGTGGATGACCAGGAAGACGACGATCAGCAGCGAGACGTTGCGGTGCAGCGAGGCGACGACGAACCGCGGCCACCTGGTGCTGGTGAACCGCCCGGCGCCGAGCAGTCCGAGGATCATGGCCAGCGTCAGCAGCAGGAGCGAGACCAGCCCGGTGGAGCGGCTGGCGTACCAGTAGGCCTGGTTCACCGGTCCTCCCTCCCAGCGAGGTCGGCAGCAAGGTCGGCAGCGAGGTCGGCAGCGAGGACGTCCGCCGGCCAGCCGCCGAGGGCGACGACCGTGCCGTCGACGGCCACGAGCCTCGACGGGAGCCGCCGCTCGGTGAGCCACGCCGGCGCCTCGGCACCGAGGACGACAGCGGCCGTGCTCGCGGTGTTGGCGTCGACGCAGGTCGCGGCCGCCACCGTGACAGTGCGCCACACGGGTGCGGCGACGTCACCCGTACGGGGATCGACGATGTGGTGCACGGCGCGGCCGGCTCGACGCCAGCTGCGGACCGTCGTGCTGGACGTCGCGACCGCTCCGGACCTGATGCGCACGGTGGGGCCGGGAGCGCTGGCCTCGGCCGTGTGGTCGTCGCAGACCCGCACCGCCCAGCCGTCGTCAGGCGGGTCACCGGCGACGGAGAGGTCGCCCCCCAGGTTGACCAGGACGCCCGTGCCGAGCTCGGCATGAATCCGCGCGGCGGCCCGGTCGGCCGCGAGCGCCTTGGCGGTCGCACCGAGGTCGAGGCGCACGCCGTGCGGCAGGAGGGCGAACCGCTCGCGCTCGTCGAGCGCCACCCGCCACCACCCAGGGGCGGCGACGGGCTCGAGGGCGGGCCGCGCGTCGTCGGTCGGGACCGAGGCGAAGTCTGTGTCGTAGCCAAGGCCGCGGACCGCGGTGCCCACCGTGGGATCGACGATGCCGTCGGTGAGCCGCGCGGCGCGGATGCTCACGCCGAGCGCCTCGGCGAGCAGGGGCCCGATGCGTACCGGCCGCCCGGCCTGCTCGTGCAGACGGGAGATCTCGGAGTCGGGACGAAACCGGCTGCACGCCGCGTCGATCGCATCGAGCTCGGCGCGGAGCAGGGCCACGGCACGGTCGAGGGTGCCGCCGTCGACGACGACCACCTCGGCCGTCGTTCCGAGGGCCGGGAAGGACGCCTGCGCGGGCCCGCCCGCAGCCACCGGGGCAGCATCGTGGGCCACCTGCTGCGTCACGATCCCCCCGTGGTCACCGTCGGGATCGGCGCGGGCGGCGCGGGCGGCGGAGGCGGCGGGGGCGGCGCCTGCGTGTGCGCGGGCTGGGGCGCCGACGAGGCCGTCGCCTTCTTCGTGTGGTGCGCCGCCGTGGGTGGCGTCGTGGGAGGGGTCAGTGCGGACTGCGCCGTCGGGGCGCCGCTCGGGGTCGGTGCCGTGCTGGCGCCGCCGCCCGCGCCGGCCGCCAGGGGGGAGGATGCCGCAGCGGACTGCGTCGCCTCCATCATGGCCACGCCGAACACGACCGAGAGCGCGGCACCAGTGGCTGCGGCCCAGGTCGTCGCCGACGCGGCACGGCGGAAGCCGTCCTCGCGGGCGTTGACCCGATGTCGATGCTCGTGGTGCATGGGGAAGTCTCCTTCTGTCGAGGGCACTCCCAGTCTCGGCGGAGAGGATTGGAGGTTTCTGAGACGGCGCGTGACCGTGGGCAGCACCAGCATCGGTCAGGATGGTCCCGTGCAACCCGTTCCGGAACCTGCCGTGCGCGTCCTTCTCGTCGAGGACGACCTCGGCCTGGTCGAGATGCTGACCGGCCTGCTCGTCGAGGAGGGCTACACGGTCGACAACGCCCCGGACGGTCAGCGCGGCCTGCACCTGGGCCTCACCCGCGACTACGACCTGCTGGTGCTCGACCGTGGGCTGCCCGCCATCGAGGGTCTCGACCTGCTGGGGCGGCTGCGGGGTCGGGGCATCACCGCGCCGGCCATGATCCTGTCCGCGCTCGGCAACCCCTCGGACCGGGTAGAGGGCCTGGATGCCGGCGCGGAGGACTACCTCGCGAAGCCGTTCGACATCGAGGAGCTGCTGGCCCGCCTGCGGGCCCTGCTCCGCCGGCATACCGACACCTCGCGGTCGTTGACGTTCAGCGGCGGTCGGCTCGACCTCGACAGCCGTCAGGTGCTCGCCGGAGGCGGAAAGGCGTTGCACGGGCACCACGAGGCGGTCCAGCTCTCCGAGCGCGAGTGCGGCTTGCTGTCCACGCTCGCCGGGCGCCCGACCCGTGTCTTCAGCCGGGGCGAGCTGCTGACCCTCGTCTTCGAGGACGCCGAGAGCAGCAACGTCGTCGACACCTACGTGCACTACCTGCGGCGCAAGCTGGGCCGGCACGTCGTACGCACCGTGCGCGGCGGCGGGTACCAGATGGGCCGGATGTGAGCGAGGACCTGCTCCGGCGGGGTGCGCAACGGCTCACCTTGCGGCACGCGGCCCTGCGCCTCGGGCTGCAGACCGCCATCTCCGTCGCCGTCGTGGTGGTGGCCCTGGTCCTCGTCGCGCTCGCGGTGGTCCTGCGCAGCCAGCACGCGGCGGCGATCAACGAGATCACGCACAGCGTACGTACGGCCGACGACGTCACCGACCCGCCGTCCGGGGCTTGGCTCGTCATCCGTACACCCACGAAGTTCTTGACCAGCAAGGGTTTGCCGGCCGGGTTCCCCGACGCTGCCGCGCTGGAGGCGGGTGTCGAGAGCACGACCAACGTGGAGGTGCGGGGCACGGAGTACCTCGTCTACACCCAGCCCCGTGCCGGTGGCGTCGTGGTACAGGGCGGGCTTGACCTCACGCCCGGTAAGGGCGAGCGCAACCGGCTGATCGGCGCCCTGCTGGTCAGCGGCGCGGTCGGCCTCGTCCTCGCCGCCCTGGCGGGCGCCTACCTCGCCTCACGCGCCATGCAGCCGCTCGCCGCCGCCCTCGCCCTGCAACGTCGTTTCGTCGCCGACGCGAGCCACGAGCTGCGTACGCCGCTGACGCTGCTCAGCACCCGAGCCCAGCTCGTCCAGCGTGGCCTACGACGGCAGGCCGACCCCGCCACGCTCGCCGCCGATGTCGACGGTCTGGTCACCGACGCCGGCAACCTCGCGATGGTGCTCGAGGACCTGCTCGTCGCGGCCGACCCCCGCGGGTCCACCAGCGACGTCCCCGTCGACCTGTGCATGCTGGTCGAGCAGGTCGCCGCCGCGGGCCGCGCCAACGCGCGCGGCAGCGGGGTCGACCTGACCTGTGCAGTACCGAGCGAGCCGGTCGTCGTGACGGCTTCGCCCGGGGCCATCCGCCGCGCGCTGACGGCGCTCGTCGACAACGCCGTACGCCACGCGTCGCACGAGGTGGTCGTGTCGCTGCGGGTACGCGGCAACCAGGCCGTCCTCGAGGTCAGCGATGACGGGCCGGGTATCGACGTGGAGCTGCTGCCCCGGCTGTTCGACCGCTTCGAGTCGTCGAGCGACGGCCTGGAGCCGGTCGGCGACGGCGAGCGACGCAGGTACGGCCTCGGGCTCGCGCTCGTGAGCGAGGTGGCCGCGCGACACCACGGCGAGGTGTCGGCCCACAACCGCGTCCCGTCTCCTGGCAGTGGCGACTCCGGCGGCGCGATCCTCGAGCTCGCCCTCCCGTACGTCCCTAACTGAGCTTCACTGCCCGGCCTGGTTCGAAGGTTCGTCCTCGACGACGACCGCGGTGCCCATCAGGAGTACGCCCACCGCATCGCCACCGAACCCGGCTGTGAGGCCTCCGTGCGCTCCGAATGTCGACGCCACCAGCCCGAGGCGGACGCCAGTTCGGTCACCACGCCGAGGACCGCGGTGATGCGGCAGCCGGGCACGGCCGGCAATGTCGTCATCCTCGCTGTCGGGATCGGTCGGAAGGCATCCCCAGCAGCCTCTGCGGCAGGAAGGTCGGACAGGTCAGCGACGCGTCCGCAGCTGTTGCAGACCCGCACGCCGTCCCGCACCGTCACGCCGACCTTGCCCTGCTTGATGAGGCCGCAGTAGCAGACTTCGATCGTCATCTACGGTCCTCGGGTTGTACGGCAGCACGGGACGGCCGGGTCGCCGTACGCGAGCCTGAACCCTCGCGACATGCAACCTCCCCGCTGTCCCAGAATTGTCCCAGACGACGTACCGGAAGATCGTTGATCTTGCGAGCCAACCCCCTCGGTACGATCAACGCAGAAGAGCACGCGGTGCCGACGAGGAGGGAGCACTCGGGTGGCCACTGTCGAGGACGGGCTCGCCGCTCAGCTTCGCAACATCGAGGCCAGCTACGGACAACCGATGTCGCACTGGTTCGCTGTGATCGCTGACAGCGGCCTCACCAAGCACACCGACGTGGTTGCCATGCTCAAGTCGGACCATGGCATGGCCCACGGCGCCGCGCACCGGGTCTCGCTGCAGTACCGCGCGGCCGCGGAACCGGCGCCGCAGACAGTCGATGCAAGTGTCGACGCGCTCTACACCGGGAAGAAGGCAGCGCTCCGACCGCTGCACGACCAGCTCATGGCGGTGATGGATGCCTTCGGTGCCGATGTGGCGATCGCCCCGAAGAAGGGCTACGTGAGCCTGCGGCGCAAGAAGCAGTTCGCCATGATCCAGCCCAGCGGGGCGGGGCGCCTCGACGTCGGTCTCGTCCTGCCAGGAGTCGAGGCCGCCGGCCGCCTCGAGTCGTCCGCCGGGTTCAATGCGCTGTTCACCCACCGCGTCCGAGTCACGTCCACGGACGACATCGACACGCAGCTCACGGGCTGGCTGGAGGCCGCCTACGCAAGCGCAGGCTAACCGTGCGACGAAGTGGGTGGGCCTAGGAGGACTTGAACCTCCGGCCTCTTCCTTATCAGGGAAGCGCTCTAACCGTCTGAGCTATAGGCCCGTCACGCCGCTGGCGCGCGCCCAGGGTATCGGACCCGCAGGGGGCCTCCCAAACGCGTTCGCGCGGTTCACGCGGTAGCGGTCAGTCGGTCTCGGTCAGGGTGATGTCGACCCCGCCCACCAGGCCTGCAGACAGGTTGAACAAGAACGCGGCGAGCGTCGAGAGGGCCGTCAGCAGGATCGTGTTGATGACGGCGAGGATCGCGGTGACGCCCATGACGCGACTGAACGAGATGAAGTGCGTCAGCTGGAAGGTGTTCGACGTGAGGTTGCCGCTGCCGGTGCTGTCGGTACCGGTGACCTTGAGGATCGACTGGCTCAGCGAGTCGAACACCCCGGACGAGTCGAGCACCCACCACAGGATCGCCACGGCGACGACCAGCACGATCGCCAGTGCGACCCACAGGGCGAACGAGAGCTTCATGATGGACCACGGGTCGACCCGCGTGACCGCCACCTTCGCCCGCCGCACGGTGCGCACCGGAGCGCCTCCGGCGGCCGGTGTCACCACCGTCCCAGGCACCGCTGGCGCTGCCGGCTGTGCCGGATCTGGCCGGTCCGTCTCCGTCGACACGATCGATTCCGCCGTCACTCGGTCTCTCCCTCAGCCGGGGACGTGGCAGGTGGCACCTCGTCGCTCTCGCCGACGACTTCGTCGTCCACACGCTCTACGTTGCTCGCCACAGCTACGACGGTGTCACCCTCGCCGAGGTTCATCAAGCGCACGCCCATGGTGTCGCGGCTCGTGAGGCGCAACGCCTCTTCGTTGACGGGCGTACGGATGACGCCTCCGCCGGCCGTGATGGCCATGACCTCGTCGCCCTCCGAGACCACCATGGCACCGACGAGCGAGCCTCGGTCCTCGACGATCCGCATGGCGATGACGCCGAGCCCGCCTCGTCCCTTGGGCGTCCAGGCGTCGAGCCTGGTGCGCTTGGCGAAGCCGCCGTCGGTCACCGTCAGCAGCCCCGCGGTGGCGTCCCTGATGACGTCCATCGCCAGCAGCTCGTCGCCGGCGCGGAAGCGCATACCGATGACGCCTGACGTGGCCCGCCCCATGGGGCGCAACGTGTCGTCGTCTGCTGTGAAGCGCACCGACTGGCCCTTGCGGCTCACCATGAGGAGGTCGTCGGCCTCGCCGGTGAGCCGGGCCGCGATGAGCTCGTCGTCGTCGCGCAGGTTGATCGCGATGACACCGCCGCTGCGCGGGCTGTCGTAGTCGGTCAGCCGCGTCTTCTTGACGGAGCCACGCTTGGTCGCGAGGACCAGGTAGGGCGACACCTCGTAGTTGCGCAGGTCGAGCACCTGCGCGATGCGCTCGTCGGGCTGGAAGGCCAGCAGGTTCGCCACGTGCTGCCCCTTGGCGTCTCGGCCCGAGTCGGGCAGCTCGTAGGCCTTCGCGCGGTAGACGCGGCCCATGTTGGTGAAGAACAGGATCCAGTCGTGCGTCGTCGTCACGAAGAAGTGGTCGACGATGTCGTCCTCACGCAGCTGCGCGCCGCGCACGCCCTTGCCGCCGCGTCGCTGCGAACGGTAGAGGTCGGCCTTGGTGCGCTTGGCGTAGCCGCCACGGGTGATCGTGACGACGACGTCCTCCTCGGCGATGAGGTCCTCCATGGACATCTCGCCCTCGGCGGCCACGATCTGAGTACGCCGCTCGTCGCCGAACCGTTCGACGATCGCGGCGAGCTCCTCGGACACGATGGACCGCTGCCGCTCCTCGCTCGCCAGGATCGCGACCAGTGCGGCGATATCGGCCTCGATGGACGCCAGCTCGTCGATGATGCGCTGCCGTTCCAGGGCCGCGATGCGGCGCAGCTGCATGTCGAGGATGGCCGTGGCCTGGACCTCGTCGATGTCGAGCAGTGTCATCAGGCCACCGCGTGCGGCCTCGGCCGACGCCGACGAGCGGATGAGGGCGATGACCGCGTCGAGCTGGTCGAGCGCCTTGACCAGACCGCGGAGGATGTGGGCCCGCTCCTCGGCCTTGCGGAGCCGGAACACGGTACGGCGCCGGATGACCTCGATCTGGTGGACCACGTAGTAGCGCACGAACTCGTCGAGGCGGAGCGTACGCGGGACGCCGTCGACGAGCGCGAGCATGTTGCAGCCGAACGTGTCCTGCAGCTGGGTGTGCTTGTAGAGGTTGTTCAGCACGACCCGTGCGACGGCGTCGCGCTTGAGGACGATGACCAGCCGCTGCCCGAGCCGCTCGTTGCCCTCGTCGCGGACGTCGGCGATGCCACCGACGCGGCCGTCCTTGACGAGGTCGGCGATCTTGAGGGCAAGGTTGTCCGGGTTGACCTGGTAGGGCAGCTCGCTGACGACGAGGCAGGTGCGGTTGTTGATCTCCTCGACCTCGACGACCGACCGCATCGTGATCGACCCACGACCGGTGCGGTAGGCCTCCTCGATGCCGCGCCGCCCGACGATCAGGCCGCGGGTCGGGAAGTCGGGCCCCTTGACGCGCGCGAGCAGTGCCTCGAGCAGCTCCTCGGACGACGCCGCCGGGTTGGCGAGGAACCACTGCACACCGCTCGCGACCTCGCGCAGGTTGTGCGGCGGGATGTTCGTGGCCATGCCGACAGCGATGCCGGCCGACCCGTTGACCAGCAGGTTGGGGAACCGGCTAGGCAGGATGTCCGGCTCCTGCGCGCGCCCGTCGTAGTTCGGCGAGAAGTCGACGGTCTCCTCGTCGATGTCGCGCATCATCTCCATCGCGAGCGGCGCCAGCCGGCACTCGGTGTACCTCATCGCCGCAGCGGGGTCGTTGCCCGGCGAGCCGAAGTTGCCGTTGCCGTCGACCAGCGGGTAGCGCAGCGACCACGGCTGCGCGAGCCGCACCAAGGTGTCGTAGATGGCGCTGTCGCCGTGCGGGTGGTACTGCCCCATCACGTCACCGACGACGCGCGAGCACTTCGAGTAGCCGCGGTCGGGGCGGTAGCCGCCGTCGTACATCGCGTAGAGGACGCGGCGGTGGACCGGCTTCAGCCCGTCGCGCACGTCGGGGAGCGCGCGGCCGACGATGACGCTCATCGCGTAGTCGAGGTAGGACCGCTGCATCTCGACCTGGATGTCGACGAGCTCCACCCGGTCGGCGGGCTCTCCCGACGGCGGGGCGGTGGTGGTGTCGTCGCTCACGGGTCTAGATCCTTTCGTCGGCGCGCTGGTCGTCGCTGGTGCGGTCGGCGGCTAGATGTCGAGGAACCGGACGTCCTTGGCGTTGCGCTGGATGAAGGCGCGCCGCTGCTCGACGTCCTCACCCATGAGGACCGAGAAGAGGTCGTCGGCCTCGGCCGCGTTGTCGAGCGTCACCTGCAGGAGCACCCGGGCGCTGGGATCCATCGTCGTCTCCCACAGCTCCTTGGCCGGCATCTCGCCGAGACCCTTGAACCGCTGGATCCCGCCCTCCTTCAGCAGCCGCCGGCCGCCCTCGGTGCCGATGCGGACCAGCCCGTCGCGCTCGCGGTCGGAGTAGGCGTACTGCACCTGGTCCTTGCCCCACAGCAGCTTGTAGAGCGGCGGCTGCGCCAGATAGACGTAGCCCACCTCGATCAGCGGGCGCATGAACCGGAACAGCAGCGTCAGCAGGAGCGTACGGATGTGCTGGCCGTCGACGTCGGCGTCGGCCATCAGGATGATCTTGTGATAACGGGCCTTGGCGACGTCGAACTCGTCATGGATGCCCGTACCCAGTGCCGTGATCAGGGCCTGCACCTCGGTGTTGAGCAGCACGCGGTCGATCCGGGCCTTCTCCACGTTGATGATCTTGCCTCGGATCGGCAGGATCGCCTGGAACTTCGAGTCGCGGCCACCCTTGGCCGACCCGCCCGCCGAGTCGCCCTCGACGATGTACAGCTCGCAGCGCTCCGGCTCGGTGGACTGGCAGTCGTACAGCTTGCCGGGCAGGCCGCCGGACTCGAGCAGGCCCTTGCGGCCGCGGGCCAGGTCGCGGGCCTTGCGTGCCGCCGTGCGTGCGCTCGCCGCGGCCACCGCCTTGCGCGCGATCTCCTTGCCCTCGGCCGGGTTCTGCTCGAACCAGGCACCGAGCTGGTCGTTGCACACCTTCTGCACGAACGCCTTGGCCTCGGTGTTGCCGAGCTTGGTCTTGGTCTGGCCCTCGAACTGCGGCTCGCCCAGCTTGATGGAGACGATCGCGGTGAGCCCCTCACGACAGTCCTCGCCGGTGAGGTTGGCCTCCTTGTCCTTGAGAACCCCCCACTCGCGGCAGAACTTGTTGACCAGCGAGGTGAGCGCCGAGCGGAAGCCCTCCTCGTGGGTGCCACCTTCGTGCGTGTTGATGGTGTTGGCGAAGGTGTAGACCGACTCGGAGAAGCCGGTGTTCCACTGCATCGCCACCTCGAGCGACAGCTTCGCCTCGGTGTCCTCGGCCTCGAACGAGATGATGTTGCGGTGCGCCGCGCCCTTGGCCGCGTTGAGGTGCTTGACGAAGTCGACGATGCCGCCGTCGTAGCGGTAGACCACCGAGCGCGGCTCGTCCGTCTCGGTGCGGCTCTCGGCGCGCTCGTCGTGCAGCGACAGCGTGAGCCCCTTGTTGAGGAACGCCATCTCCTGGAAGCGCCGCGACAGCGTCTCGAAGTCGTAGTCGACCGTCTCGAAGATGGCCTCGTCGGCCCAGAAGGTGATGTCCGTACCGGTCTCGTCGGTCGCCGCACCCTTGGCCAGCGGCGCGGTCGGCACGCCGTAGGCGTAGGCCTGGGTCCAGACCGCACCGTCGCGCCGGATCTCGATGTCGAGCCGCTTGGAGAGCGCGTTGACCACCGAGACACCGACGCCGTGCAACCCGCCGGACACCGTGTAGCCCCCGCCGCCGAACTTGCCACCGGCGTGCAGGACGGTCAGCACGACCTCGACGGCCGGCTTGTTCTCCCCGGCCATCAGGTCGACCGGGATGCCTCTGCCGTTGTCGATCACGCGCACGCCACCGTCGGGCAGGATGGTCACGGTGATGTCGTCGCAGTAGCCCGCCAGGGCCTCGTCGACGGAGTTGTCGACCACCTCCTGGACCAGGTGGTGGAGTCCGCGCTCACCGGTCGAGCCGATGTACATGCTGGGGCGCTTGCGAACGGCGTCGAGACCTTCGAGCACGGTGATCGACGTGGCGTCATACGACACGGGGCAGGGCTCCTGTCGGTGGATGGTCTCTCATCCTACCCGTGCGCGGGGGCAGAAACGGCTCTGGAGGGGGTCTGTGGACGAACGTGGCGCCCGAACTCCCCCCGCTCCATGTCCCCCCATCTACCCGGGCTTCCACCGGCCCGACTTGGGCCTTCTGCGCCGTGCCCGATCAGCCGTACGTGTCCCTCGGCCCGCGGCCGCGTACGTGGAAAGCACCCTTGCGCCACGACGGCCGGCCCGGCCCGAGAACGTTGACCCGGACGACCGAACCGTCCCCGCACTCGGCGTTCAGCCGGGCGACCAGCAGCGGCGCCAGCAGCCGTACCTGGGTGGCCCAGGCGGTCGAGTCGGCCCGCACGGTGAGGACGGCGTCGGCGTAGCTCTCCGGAGCGCAGTGGTCAGCCACCTCCGCGCCCACCACGAGGTCCCAGCGCCCGATGACGCTGCCGACCGCCGCCTCGGCCTCCCAGCCACGCTCGGCCACCAGGCGCTCGACGGACCGGCCGAGCAGCTGCGGATCACGGTCGTCGGGATGCGCGCCGCTACGCCGCTGCCCGGAGACGTCACCGCGGCGGACCGCCTTGCGCTCACCGGCTCGCAGGCCCTTGGCCTTGGCATCGGCCCGCGCCTGGGCGAGCATCGTCCTAGCCAGGTCGATGCCGGACG
>DAIPJR010000230.1:0-2751 GCA_036770165.1 Actinomycetes bacterium
AGCTGCCGGTTCTGGTTCAACGGGTTCTCGATGATCACCGTGATCGCCCGGTCGGCGCCGATCAGGCCCGGCAGCAGCTGGGTGCCGCCCCATCCCGGTACGAGCCCCAGGAAGCACTCGGGGAGGCTGACCGCCGCAGCACCGGAGGAGATGGTGCGGTAGCTGCAGTGCAGCGCCACCTCGAGCCCGCCGCCCATCGCCGCCCCGTTGACGAAGGCGAACGACGGCACGGCCAGCTCGCCGAGCCGACGGAAGACCCGGTGCCCTTCCGCGCCGAGACCGAGCGCGAGGCTGCGGTCCGTGACGTAGGGGATGCCCGACAGATCGGCGCCCACGGCGAAGATGAACGGTTTCCCGGTCAGCAGCACCGCGACGACGTCCGTACGCGCCGCCACCGAGGAGATGGCCGCATCGAGGCTGGCGAGCCCGCCCGGGCCGAAGGTGTTGGGCCGGGTGTGGTCGTGCCCGTTGTCCAGCGTGATGAGGACGGCGGTGCCGGCGCCGTACGGAAGGCTGACGTCACGGACCAGCGCCCGTGTGACGACCTCGTCGGGCAGCTGCGGCTCGGTGGTGCTCATACGGCGCCCTCCCAGGCGGTGTTCTCCCATACGACGGTCCCGCCCATGCCGAGGCCGATGCACATGGTGGTCAGCCCGTACCGGACCTCGGGGTGCTCGGCGAGCTCGCGGGCCAGGTTGGTCATGAGCCGCACGCCCGACGAGGCGAGCGGGTGGCCGACCGCGATGGCACCGCCGCGCGGGTTGACCCGCGGGTCGTCGTCGGCGACCCCGAAGTGGTCGAGGAACGCGAGCACCTGCACGGCGAAGGCCTCGTTGACCTCGAACCGTCCGATGTCGCCGATCTCGAGCCCGGCCTTGGCCAGGGCCTTGACCGTGGCGGGGACCGGTCCGACGCCCATGACCTCGGGCTCCACGCCGGCGAAGGCGAAGGACACCAGCCGCATCCGCTTCCCGAGGCCCATCTCGTCGGCGACGTCCTCGGCGGCGAGCAGGCACGCGGTCGCGCCGTCGTTGAGGCCGGCTGCGTTGCCGGCGGTCACGCGACCGTGCGGGCGGAACGGAGTCTTCAGCTCGGCCAGCCCCTCCAGCGTCGTACCGGGCCGAGGCGGCTCGTCGACGGTGGCGTAGCCCCACGCGCCCTCGGGGGAGCGGGTCGCCATCGGCACCAGGTCAGGCTGGATCTTGCCGTCGGCGTAGGCCTTGGCGGTGCGCTCCTGGCTGAGCAGGGCGTACGCGTCGGCCCGCTCCTTCGTCAGGTGCGGGAACCGGTCGTGCAGGTTCTCGGCCGTGTTGCCCATCGAGAGCGCGCTCGGGTCGACCAGTCGCTCGGACAGGAACCGCGGGTTCGGGTCGACGCCGCTGCCCATCGGGTGGTGGCCCATGTGCTCGACGCCGCCGGCGATCGCCACGTCGTACGCCCCGAAGGCGATGCCGCCCGCGGTCGTCGTCACCGCGGTCATCGCGCCCGCGCACATCCGGTCGATCGCGTAGCCGGGCACCGACTGCGGCAGCCCTGCGAGCAGGGCGGCGCTGCGGCCGATGGTCAGGCCCTGGTCACCGGTCTGGGTGGTCGCCGCGACGGCCACGTCGTCGACCCGCTCGGGCGGCAGGCCCGGGTTGCGCCGCAGCAGCTCGCGGATGCAGCGGACGACCAGGTCGTCGGCGCGCGTCTGGGCGTAGATGCCCTTCGCGCCGGCCTTGCCGAAAGGGGTACGGACACCGTCGACGAAGACGACGTCTCGGGACGTACGGGCCGTACGAGTGGTACGGGTGCTATCAGCCACGGCTGCTCCTCGGGTCAGGCCGTCAATGCTACTCGCCAGTAACCACGTTCTTGAGCGCCTCCCGGCGGGACAGCGCGGAGAGCTCGCCAGCATGGCTGCGCACGTACGCCACGACCCAGTCGGGGTCGTGCCACGCGAGGTCGCGCAGCGCCCATCCGATGGCCTTGCGGAGGAAGAACTCCTTGCTGGAAAGGCTCGGCTCGATGCACGCGCTCAGCAGCGCACGGTCGGTCGCGGCCTTGGCACCGACCTGGTGGATGATCGCGGTCCGGCGCAGCCAGAGGTCGTGGTCGGTCGACCAGGCGCCCATGACCGGGACGAGCTCTGGGTTCCGGCGGACCAGCGGCCCCACGGTCCTCGTGGCCAAGGCGTCGACGTAGTCCCACCAGGCGCCGCTGACGAGCAGGTGCTCGACGAGGGGGAGCGTCGCCGGATCGAGCCAGCGCCGATACGCCCGGTAGTCGAGGAGCGCGATGGCCGCATACCGCTCCTCGCGGTAGGCGGCCTCGTCCCAGAGCTCGCGCACCGCGGCCTCCCAGGTGGTGCGGTCGTCGGTCGGGTGGTCCGCGCAGACCGTACGGAAGATCACCTTCTGCTCCGGGCGGGCCACACCGCGGTAGGGCATCGCCGACTTCATGTACGCCTGCATCGCAGGGGCCTTCACGGGGTCGGCCTGCTCGGCGAGCGCTTCGCGCACTGCCTGGACGAGCCTCACCTGTCTGACACTTGTGGCCGGTAGATCAAACGAAGTGTCAGGTCGGCGGACGGTCCGGAGTCGAGGACGAAGCCGTTGCGCTCCAAGGCCCGCAGGGAGGGCACGTTGCCGACGAGCACCTCGGCGACCACCTGGCGCACGCCCGGCTGCGCGGAGGCCCACCCGGTGATCAGCGCGACCAGCTCGGTGCCGAGGCCGTGACCGCGCTGGGGGCCGGCGAGGCCGTAGCCGA
>DAIPJR010000230.1:2761-3740 GCA_036770165.1 Actinomycetes bacterium
GCCTCTCCGACCACCTGCCCGGTCGCGACGAGCACCGCGAGGAAGCCGGTCTCGTCGTCGCTGCGGGCATGCTCGGCCTCGATGCGGATGCCGTCCATGCTGTCCTCGTGCGGCCAGCCAGGGGCCGGGTCGAGGCCGGAGTAGTCGCCGGCGAGCAGTGCCCTCGCCCGGTCGACACCGAGCCGCTCGAGCCTGAGCCGCCCGCTCTCGGCGCGGATCGAGCGCCGGGTCAACCTTCGGACCGCAGCCGCAGCCGGGAGAGCGCCCCGGACAGCGCCACGGCCGTGAGCTCGATCTGCCAGGGGCGCGCGCCGTTGCCGTGCAGCACCTTGGTGACACCGTCGACGGACACGTCGTCCGGCGGCTCCCAGCACAGCCGGCGGACCGAGTCCGGTGCGAGCAGGTTCTCCACCGGCAGCCCGTGCTCGTCGGCGATGGCGGCGACGGCGGTTCGTGCTGCGGCGAGCCGGGCGGCGGCGGCGGGATCGCGGTCGGCCCACGCGCGGGCCGGGGGCGGCGAGTCGTTGGGCACGCTGGTCGGCGGTAGCGCGTCGGCGGGCAGGGCGAGTGCCATCTCGACAGCTGCCCACCAGTACGGGAGGTGCCGCCGGGTGCGCTGGCCGTTGAACGGGGTCACGCCGGCCAGCTGCTGGGCGGCCTTGGGCTCGAGCAGGGCCGCCTCGACGAGCGCGGTGTCAGGGAGCACGCGGCCGGGGGCGACGTCGCGGCGGCGGGCGTAGTCGTCGCGGGCCTCCCACAGCGACCGGACGATCGCGAGCTGGCGGCGGCCGCGGACCCGGTGCAGGCCGGAGGTGCGGCGCCACGGGTCGACCCTGGGCTCGGGCGGGGGTGCCGCCGCAATGGCGGCGAACTCCTGGTGGGCCCACGCCAGCTTGCCCTGTTGCTCGAGCACGTCGGCGATCGCGTCGCGCAGCTCGATCAGCACCTCGACGTCGAGGGCGGCGTAGCGCAGCCAGGG
>DAIPJR010000037.1:0-5817 GCA_036770165.1 Actinomycetes bacterium
CACGTCCGCGACTACGACGGCTACGCGGGCCCGGTGCACGGCACCTCCTTCGCCGTCTGGGCGCCCAACGCACAGGGCGTCCGCGTCGTCGGCGACTTCAACTACTGGGACGGCCGCGGCTACCCGCTCCGGGCCCTCGGGTCGACCGGCGTGTGGGAGCTGTTCGTGCCCGGACCCGGTGTCGGTACCCGGTACAAGTTCGAGATCCTCGGCCAGGACGGCGTGTGGCGGCAGAAGGCCGACCCGATGGCGAGGGCCACCGAGTGCCCGCCCGCCACGGCGTCGGTCGTGACCCACGCGATGCACGTCTGGGACGACGCGGAGTGGCTCGCGAAACGGGCAGCATCTGACCCGCACACCGGGCCGATGAGCATCTACGAGGTGCACATCGGGTCGTGGCGGCAGGGCCTGTCCTACCGCCAGCTCGCCGACGACCTCGTCGGCTACGTGTCCGACACCGGGTTCACGCACGTGGAGTTCCTGCCGGTCGCCGAGCACCCGTTCGGCGGGTCGTGGGGCTACCAGGTCACGTCGTACTACGCGCCGACGGCGCGCTTCGGCACCCCCGACGACTTCCGCTACCTCGTCGACAAGCTGCACCAGGCCGGCATCGGCGTGATCGTCGACTGGGTGCCCGCGCACTTCCCCAAGGACTCCTGGGCGCTCGCCCGCTTCGACGGCACGAACCTGTACGAGCACGGCGACCCGCGGCGCGGCGAGCAGCCCGACTGGGGCACCCTCGTCTTCGACTTCGGGCGGCGCGAGGTCCGGAACTTCCTGGTGGCCAACGCGATCTACTGGCTCGAGGAGTTCCACGTCGACGGGCTGCGCGTCGACGCCGTCGCCTCGATGCTCTACCTCGACTACTCCCGCAAGGAGGGCGAGTGGACGCCGAACATCCATGGCGGCCGCGAGAACCTCGAGGCGGTGGCGTTCATCCAGGAGGTCAACGCCACCGTCTACAAACGGGTGCCCGGCGCGGTCATGGTCGCCGAGGAGTCGACCGCGTGGCCCGGCGTCACGCGGCCGACCGACGCCGGCGGGCTCGGCTTCGGGCTGAAGTGGAACATGGGCTGGATGCACGACACCCTCGGCTACCTCGCCCACGACCCGATCCACCGCGCGTTCCACCACAACGACATGACGTTCGCCCTCATGTACGCGTGGAGCGAGCACTACCTGCTCCCGCTGTCGCACGACGAGGTCGTGCACGGCAAGGGCTCGCTGCTGCGCAAGGTGCCGGGTGACCGCTGGCGCCAGCTGGCTACGCTGCGCGCCTACTTCGCCTACCTGTGGGCGCACCCCGGCAAGCAGCTGCTGTTCATGGGCGGGGAGTTCGCCCAGGAGGCCGAGTGGTCCGAGGGCCGGTCGCTCGACTGGTGGCTGCTCGACCACGCCGACCACCGCGGGGTACGCGAGACGGTGCGCGACCTGAACCGGGTCTACAAGGAGACGCCCGCGCTCTGGCAGCGCGACCACGAGCCGGCCGGCTTCGAGTGGATCAACGCCGACGACGCGGCGAACAACGTGTTCTCGTTCCTGCGCTGGGGGAACGACAGCTCCGTCGTGGCCTGCGTCGCCAACTTCGCAGCGGTACCGCACGACGGCTACCGCCTCGCGCTGCCGTTCGCCGGCGACTGGGACGAGGTGCTCAACACCGACTCCGAGCTGTACTCGGGCAGCGGCGTGGGCAACCTGGGTGCCGTCCGCTCCGAGCCGGGTGACTGGGGCGGCCGGCCCACGTCGGCGCGGGTGATCCTGCCGCCGCTCGGGACCATCTGGCTGCGCTACGCCGGGCCCAGCGACGAGGCCGCGGGCGGGGCCTAGAGCCGCCTAGAACAGCGCGTTGGCGAGTGCCGTACGCCCCTTGACGACTCGAGGGTCGTCGTCACCGACCAGGGCGAACAGCTCGAGCAGGTGGGTCCTGGCCGCGGTGCGCTCGTCGCCGACCGTGCTGCGTACGACACCGACGAGGCGGTCGATCGCGGCGGACACCTGACCCTCGGCGACATCGACGTCGGCGGCGAGCGACTGCGCCGCGACATCGTCGGGCCGGGCGGCGGCAGCGGCGCGTACGGACACCGGGTCGGCATCGCGGGTGCGCCGGAGCAGCCGGACCCTCGCGAGCCCGACCTTGGCCTCCGAGCTGGCCGGCTGGGCGGCGACCAGCGCCTCGAAGGCCTGTACCGCCGCGTCGAGGTCGCCGGCATCGAGGGCGTCGAGCGCAGCCTCCTCGAGGGGGTCGATGGGCTCCATCGCCGGCTGGCCCGGCGCAGCCGCACCGTCGGGACCGGCGCCGGGAGTGCCCGGAGCGCCCGGGGCGAGCTCGCCGGCGAGCCCGGCGACCTGCTGCACGAACCCGCGCAGCTCGGCCTCCGGGATGGCCCCGGTGAAGCCGGGGACCAGCTGGCCCTGCCAGACGACGAAGACCACCGGGATGGACTGCACCTGGAAGGCCTGGGCCAGCCGCGGGTTGGCGTCGACGTCGATCTTGGCGAGCAGCCACGAACCGGCGCCCTCGAGGACGAGCTTCTCGAGGAGGGGCGAGAGCTGCTTGCACGGGCCGCACCACTCGGCCCAGAAGTCGATGACGACGGGCACCGTCATGGATCGGTCGATCACGTCGGTCTGGAAGGTCGCCTCGGTCGCGTCGATGACGAGCACGGAGCCGTCCGGAGCACCGGCGGCACCCGCGGGGCCGGCTGGCCCGTCAGCGCCTTGAGGGCCTGCGGCGCCGACGCCGGAGAGCTGCTCGGCACGCGCCGCCTCGGCCCGTTCCCTCGCCGCACGCTGGGCGGCCAGCGCAGCCAGGTCGACGGCGCCGTGGGTGCTGAAGCTGGAGGTCGACATGCCCCCATCCTTCCACCGCGAGGGGTGTGCCTCAGAACAGGTGGACGTTCTCGATCATCCAGGCGGAGCTGGCGGCGGCAGCGCCGAGGGCGGTGCCGACCGAGAGGAGCAACCAGGGCAGGTCCTGGCGCAGCTCGGCGCGCAGTCGCGAGCGGCGGCTGGTGGACCGTGCGACGACGGCGCGAGCGGCCGCCGGCTGGAACGGGACGTACGGGACGTACGTGGCGTGCGTGGCGTGCGTGGCGTGCGTGGCCATGATGGCCTCCTTATAAATACGAGACGTATCGTAGCGTAACACGAGGAGGTCTGGCCGTCATGCTGAGGAGGTGCCCGAGCAGGTGACGTCGACCACAGCACCAGCCCCGAAGGCCGCCGTCCGGCGGGGGCGCCCGCGCAGCGCGGCCACCGACCGCGTGATCCTCGATGCCGTCCGCGCCCTGCTGGTCGAGCACGGCTACAGCGGGCTCACCATCGAGGGCGTCGCCGCGCGCGCGGGCGTCGCCAAGACCACGCTGTACCGGCGCTGGACCACGAAGCCCGACCTCGTCGTCGACGCCGTCGTCGACACGCTCGCCCCGCTGTTCGCGACACGCGACGACGCCGAGCCGACCGAGCTGCTCCGCACGCTCGCCGACGCGCTCGCCCAGCCCGAGGCGCGGGCGGCGTTCCTCACCCTGGTCAGCGAGGCGGCCACGGACCCCCTTCTGCGGGAGCATGCGAACCGGCGGCTGATCGAGCCGAGCCGCCGTCTCGTCGAGCGGTGCGCGGCCAAGGTGACCACGACCATCGAGGGCGACCTGCTCTTCGACGTGATCGCCGGGACGGTCATCCATCGGGTGCTCGTGCTCGGCGGCGAGGCCGACGACGCCTTCATCACCGACCTGCTCGCCCTGGTGAGTCCCACCGGTTCCGTGCCTCCCGCCTCGTAGGCTGGCCGGATGGACTGGAGCCTGCGGGGCTGTGCGCGACACGGCCACATCACGTACGCCCCGACCGAGCCTGCGCTGAACGAGCGTCTGCACGCGGCCACTCCCGCCGGCGAGGCCTGGCGGTGCCTGCGGTGCGGCGACTTCGTCCTCGGGGAGCCGCACGGAGCCGGACCGGCCGACGACGCGCCGCTGGTGCTTCGCGGCAAGGCCCTGCGGGAGGCGACCATCCTGCGGCTGTTCGCCGTCGAACGCTGGGTCCGCGCGCTGATCCTCGTACTCGTCGGGATCGCGATCTTGCGGTTCAAGTCGTCCGAGGCGTCGCTGCGCCAGCTGTTCGACCAGGCGCTCCCCGCGGCCAAGCCGCTGGCCAACGTCCTCAACCTCAACCTCGACAGCAGCCCCACTGTCGACCGGATCCGTAGCCTGCTCGGGTCCAACCCGAACACGTTGACCTGGATCGCCGTCGCCCTCTTCGGCTACGCCACCATCCAGGTCGCCGAGGGCGTCGGCCTCTGGTCGCTCAAGCGCTGGGGCGAGTACCTCGCCGTCGTCGCCACCGGGGTGTTCCTGCCGTTCGAGATCTACGAGCTCACCGACAAGATCACCTGGCTCCGGCTGGGCGCGTTCTTGATCAACCTGGTGCTGGTGCTCTACCTGGTCGCCTCGAAGCGGCTCTTCGGGGTCCGGGGCGGCGGCCGGGCCTACCACGAGGAGCGCGCCAGCGTGTCCCTGCTCGAGGTGGAGGCTTCCGCTGCGGCTCGCGGCTGACAAGATGGCCCCATGCACGTGTCAGCCAAGGCGGACTACGCAGTACGCGCCCTCGTCGAGCTCACGGCGATGACGGCGGTGCAGCCCGGCTACGTCACCGTGGAGCAGCTCGCCGGGCGCCAGGGGCTGCCGGTGAAGTTCCTGGAGACCATCTTCACCGAGCTCCGCAAGGACGGCGTGGTCATCAGCCGCCGGGGGGTCGACGGCGGCTACCGGCTCGCGCGCGGCGCGGGCACCGTCACCGTGGCCGACATCATCCGTGCGGTCGACGGGCCCCTGGCAGCCGTACGCGGGCTGCGCCCCGAGGACACCGAGTACGGCGGCGCGGCCACGGCCCTGCCGCAGGTGTGGGTGGCCCTGCGAGCGGCCGTACGCAGCGTCCTCGAGGGGGTCACACTGGCCGACCTCGTGTCCGGCGACCTGCCCTCCGACGTGTCGGCGCTGACCGCGCCGGCCGCCGCCTGGCACCGCCGCTAGCTGGTCAGTCCGGCGACCAGCTCGTCGGCCGCGGCATACGGGTCGAGCAGCCCCCCGACGACGAGCCCGGCCAGCTCGATCACCCGCGACCCGTCCTGCAGGCCGGCCATGCGCCCACGCAGCGTCGCGAGGGCGATGGCCTCGATCTCGGCCGACGCGCGCCGCAGCCGGCGTCGCGCCATCGCCCCGCTCTCGACCAGCCAGGTCCGATGCGCGTCCAGCGCCTCGACGAGCTCGGGGACGCCCTCCCCCCGTGACGCGACGGTCTTGACCACCGGGGGCGTCCACCCCGCGACGTCGGGCCGGCGCTCGCCGAGGGTGAGCATGTGCCGCAGCTCGCGCGCGGTGTTGTCGGCGCCCTCGCGGTCGGCCTTGTTGACCGCGTAGACGTCGCCGATCTCCAGGATGCCGGCCTTGGCTGCCTGGACCCCGTCGCCCATCCCGGGCGCCAGCAGCACCACCACCGTGTCTGCCGTACCGGCCACCTCGACCTCGGACTGCCCGACACCGACGGTCTCGATGAGGACGACGTCGAAACCTGAGCCGTCGAGGACGCGGAGCGCCTGCGGCGTGGTCCAGGCCAGCCCGCCCAGGTGGCCCCGCGTGGCCATCGAGCGGATGAAGACACCCGGGTCGGTGGCGTGCTCCTGCATGCGCACGCGGTCACCCAGCAACGCGCCGCCGGAGAAGGGCGACGTCGGGTCGACGGCGAGCACCCCGACTCGCTCGCCGCGCCGCCGGAACTCGCCGACCAGCGCAGCAATCTAAAACTCATTGCCAGTGAAAATTACTG
>DAIPJR010000037.1:5827-11692 GCA_036770165.1 Actinomycetes bacterium
ACCAGCGCGGTGGTCGTCGTCGACTTGCCCACGCCCGGCGAGCCGGTGAGCCCGATCACGCGGGCCCGGCCCGCCCGCGGGGCAAGCAGGGCCATCGCCTCGCGCAGCTGGCTCGACCCGTCCTCGACGAGGGAGATCAGCCGCGCGACCGCGCGCGGGTCACCGCCCTGAGCCCGCTCGACCAGCTCCGGTACGTCGGCCACGTCCGGCCGGTCAGCCCTTGGGCACGTGCAGGATCAGCGCGTCGCCCTGACCGCCGCCGCCGCAGAGGGCTGCAGCACCGACGCCGCCGCCGCGCCGCTGCAGCTCGAGCGCCAGTGTCAGTGCGAGCCGGGCACCGGACATGCCGATCGGGTGTCCCATGGCGATGGCGCCGCCGTTGACGTTGACCTTGTCGTCGGGGAGCCCGAGCTCGCGCTGCGAGACGATGCCTACCGCCGCGAAGGCCTCGTTGATCTCGACGAGGTCGAGGTCCTGCGGCGTCAGCCCCTCGCGCTCGAGCGCCTTCTTGATGGCGTTGGACGGCTGCTCGTGCAACGAGGCGTCCGGCCCCGCGACGACGCCGTGCGCGCCGATCTCGGCGAGCCAGGTCAGCCCGAGCTGCTCGGCCTTGGCCTTGCTCATGACCACGACCGCGGCACCGCCGTCGGAGATCTGCGAGGCCGAACCCGCGGTGATCGTGCCCTCCTTGGTGAACGCGGGCCGCAGCCGGCCCAGGGACTCGACGGTCGTGTCGGCGCGGACGCCCTCGTCGGTCGTGAAGACCAGCGGGTCGCCCTTGCGCTGGGGGACCTCGACGGGGGTGATCTCCGCGTCGAACACGCCGTTCTTCTGAGCCACCGCGGCGCGCTGGTGCGAGCGCGCCGAGAACGCGTCCTGCTCCTCGCGGGTCAGCGCGTATCGCTCGTTGTACCGGTCCGTGGACAGCCCCATCGCCACCTGGTCGAACGCGCAGAACAGGCCGTCGTAGGCCATCGAGTCGACGAGGGTGACGTCGCCGTACTTGAAGCCCTCGCGCGACTTCGGCAGCAGGTGCGGCGCGTTGGTCATCGACTCCATGCCGCCCGCGACGATGATCTCGAACTCGCCCGCCCGGATCAGCTGGTCGGCGAGGGCGATCGCGTCGAGGCCGGAGAGGCAGACCTTGTTGATGGTGAGCGACGGGACGGACATCGAGATGCCGCCCTTGACCGCGGCCTGCCGCGCGGTCATCTGCCCGGCCCCGGCCTGCAGGACCTGGCCCATGATCACGTACTCGACCTGCTCGGGCGAGACGCCGGACCGCTCGAGAGCCGCCTTGATGGCGAAACCCCCGAGGTCGGCGGCACTGAAGTCCTTGAGCGATCCGAGCAGCCGCCCCATCGGGGTGCGAGCTCCGGCGACGATGACTGAGCCAGCCACGGGACGACCCTCCTGCAAGGGCCCGGGTATCGGGCCATACGGTGTGCTCCAACGATAGCGATGCCCAGCACGGGCTCCGTGGGCAGGGAGGCGGTCCAGGTGTTTACCCGCATCGACCACGTAGGGGTCGCCGTACCCGACCTGGACGCGGCGATCGCGTTCTACGAGGGGACGTTCGGCATGACGTGCGCCCACGTCGAGGTCAACGAGGCGCAGGGCGTGCGCGAGGCGATGATGGCCATCGGCGACTCGGGCGACTACATCCAGCTGCTCGCGCCCCTCACCCCCGAGTCCACGATCGCCAAGTTCCTCGCCCGAAGCGGCCCGGGGATCCAGCAGATCGCCTACACCGTCGACGATGTCGCGGCCGTGGCCGACGAGCTGCGGGCCAAGGGCGTGCGGCTGCTGTACGACGAGCCGCGCACCGGTACGGCCGCCTCGCTCGTCAACTTCGTCCACCCCAAGGATGCCGGCGGCGTGCTGGTCGAGCTGGTCCAGCACACCGGCGCCGCGACGTACGAGGAGGCGGTGTGAAGGACATCCGCGACGCGATCCTGGCCGGCGACACCACGTCGGAGGAGTACGCCGCGCTGCCGATCCCGGAGACGTACCTCGGGGTGACCGTCCACAAGGACGAGGACCAGATGTTCGCCGGGATGGCAGCCCGCGACAAGGACCCGCGGCGGTCCCTGCACGTCGAGCAGGTCCCGACGCCGGAGCTCGGGCCCGGCGAGGCCCTCGTCGCCGTGATGGCCAGCTCGATCAACTACAACACCGTGTGGACCTCGATCTTCGAGCCGGTCTCGACCTTCGGCTTTCTCGAGCGGTACGGGCGGACCTCGCCGCTGGCCAAGCGGCACGACCTGCCCTACCACGTCGTGGGCTCGGACCTGTCCGGCGTCGTGCTGCGTACCGGCCCAGGGGTGCACGCCTGGAAGCCAGGCGACGAGGTCGTCGCGCACTGCCTGTCCGTCGAGCTGGAGAGCCCGCTCGGGCACAACGACACCATGCTCGACCCGGAGCAACGCATCTGGGGCTTCGAGACCAACTTCGGCGGCCTCGCCCAGCTCGCGCTCGTCAAGGCCAACCAGCTGCTGCCGAAGTCGGCCCACCTGACGTGGGAGGAGGCCGCCGTACCCGGCCTCGTCAACTCCACCGCCTACCGCCAGCTGGTGTCCCGCAACGGCGCCGGCATGAAGCAGGGCGACATCGTGCTGATCTGGGGCGCGTCCGGCGGGCTCGGCTCGTACGCCACGCAGCTCGCCCTCGGTGGTGGCGCGACACCGGTCTGCGTCGTGTCCAGCGAGGAGAAGGCCGACATCTGCCGCCGCATGGGCGCCGAGCTGATCATCGACCGGTCCGCGGAGGACTACAAGTTCTGGAAGGACGAGCACACCCAGGACCCGAAGGAGTGGCAGCGCCTCGGCAAGAAGATCCGGGAGCTGACCGGCGGCGACGACGTCGACATCGTCTTCGAGCACCCAGGTCGCGAGACGTTCGGCGCCTCGGTCTACGTGGCGCGGCGCGGCGGGACGATCGTCACCTGCGCGTCGACGTCGGGCTACCTGCACGAGTACGACAACCGGTACCTGTGGATGAACCTCAAGCGGATCGTCGGCTCGCACTTCGCCAACTACCGCGAGGCGTGGGAGGCCAACCGGTTGATCCAGCGCGGCAAGATCCACCCCACGCTGTCACGTACGTACGCCCTCGCCGACACCGCCCAGGCCGCGTACGACGTCCACCGCAACGTGCACCAGGGCAAGATCGGCGTGCTCGCCCTGGCTCCCGAGGACGGGCTCGGCGTCCGCGACCCCGAGCTGCGGGCCAAGCACCTCGCCGAGATCAACCGCTTCCGCGACGTCTGACGCGCCCAGCACGTGCGCGGTCAGCTGGGTTTGGCGGCGGTGACGATGGCGCCCTTGGGCAGGGCGAAGAGCGTGGCGGCGGGCCTGGTGGTGTACGCCGTGATCTCGAAGCTGGTCGGCTCCGAGGCCACCTTGACGTAGCCGAGGATGCCCTGCGCCGTCGTACAGATCGTGCTCGTGCCCGCCACACCGCTGGCCACGAGGTCGACGCAGCTCATCGCGAAGCCGTGGACGGTACGGGTCGACGAGCTGACCTTGTCCCCGGCGAAGCCGGCGGCGACGGAGAGGCCCTCGAGGAACGCGGTCCAGTGCGACGGCGTGTACAGGTCGAAGATCTTGTTCTGCACGGCCGCGGTGGCCGGCGCCAGCTGCTGGCACGACCAGTGCGACTTCGGACCGGTACGGGCGGACGGCGGGGAGCACGAGTACTCGCCCCCGGCGTCGACGACGAGGTAGACCCGGGGAGCGCCCGAGCTGCCGGCGCCGGACGGGGTGTCCCGGAACAGCAGCCCCGTCGGCGGGGAGACGGCGTAGACGACGGTCGCCGGGGAGCTGCCGGTCGTCGTGTATGTGGCCTCGAACGGCACGGCGCCGACGTGCTGGAACTTGCCGGTGAAGGCGTCGATGGTGGCCTTGTTGCCCTCGACGTCGTTCTTGACCCGGTTGACGGTCGACACGACGCCGCAAGCGGCGACGCACAGGCCGATCACGACGAGGACCAGGGCCCTACCGGCTGCGCTGCGCATCACGAACCTCCCAGGTGAGGCGCCCCCGACCCAGGATAGGCCGCACCGCGACAGTACTGGGTGCTGTCGATGCATTCCCCTGTCGTCGCGTCCAGCACGATCATGAACGAGCAGACGAGGCTCGCCTCGATCTCCCGCCGGGCCTCGTCGGACATCGTCATCGGACCGTGGACGATCGGCCTGGACTCCGGGTACTCGATCACCCAGGCAAGCACGTCGGAGTGCGGCCGGCCATGCGCGCCCACAGCGATCCGGGTCTCCTCAGCCACGCCGGACAGAGCCTCCGGCTCGGTCCAGCCGCAGATCGTCCAGTCGATCCGACGGAGCACGACGTTCCGCTGACCCTGGGTCTTGGTGCCGCCGAATCCGAACCCGTCAGCGATGGCCAACGCATCTGCCTCGGTCAGCGCGGGCCGGTCGCCGGGTCTGGGCGGGCGCGTCACCAGGGACGCTCCGTACCTGATCTCCTCGTCCATCAGGCCAGCATGACAGCCGCGGCTTGGCCAACTCCCGCGCAAGCCTGACGATTCGTTTGATCTACGGCCGCCGATCGTCAGACGTAGCGCTCACATCGACGCGACGGACAGGCCGCCGTCGATGACCAGCGCCTGGCCGGTCATGAACGACGACGCGTCGCTCGCCAGGAACACCGCGGGCCCGCTCATCTCCTCGGCCGTCGCCCAGCGCGCCATCGGTACCCGGGAGATCAGCTGTTGACCGACCTCCTCGTTCGTACGCGCGAAGTCGGTCAGGTCGGTGGCGACCCAGCCCGGTACGAGGGCGTTGACGCGTACCCCCGCGTGCGCCCACTCGACGGCGAGGCTGCGGGTCAGCGACAGCACCGCCGCCTTGGCCGCGCCGTAGTGCGACATGAACGGCGTCGCCCCGAGCCCGGCCACCGAAGCCACGTTGATGACCGACCCCGTGCCCCGCTCGACCAGGTGCGGCCCGACGGCCTGGCACACGTGGACCGTGGAGTCGAGGTTGAGCTGCATCGTCTTCTGCCAGCCGGAGAAGCGCATGCCGACGAACGGGCTCATGAACGAGTTGCCGCCGGCGTTGTTGACCACGACGTCCAGGTGCCCGAGGGAGCTGATCGCGGTACCGACGGCGGTGGCGATCGCGTCGGCATCGGTGACGTCGGCGACGAGCACCACGGCCGAGCGGCCCAGCGCGCCCACCTCCGAGGCGACCTCCTCGAGCCGCTCGGCGTTTCGCGCCAGCAGCGCGACGTCGGCGCCGGCGGCCGCGTACGCGAGGGCGATGGAGCGCCCGATGCCGCGCGAGGCCCCGGTGACGAGGGCGGTCTTGCCGGCGAGGTCGATGGTCATGCGAGTCCTCCGGTGAGGTCGTTCCAGGTCTGGTACGGACCATGCCACGTCACGGGCAGCGGCGCTGCCTCCGGCGCCACCCGGGCCACGATCTCGTCGAGCGCTCGGCGCACGTTCCCCTCCCCCACCCACAGGTGCTTGGCGCCGTCGACCCCGACCACCTCTGCCTGCGGGACCCGGGCGAAGCGGCGCCGCGCTTCGCCTGGCTGCAGGTAGTCGTCGAGCTCGGGCACGAGGGCCAGCAGCGGCTTGCCGGAGGCGGCCCATGCGTCCAGGTCGGCATCCGTACTGGTCTTGAGCGGCGGCGACAGGAGCGCCGCACCGTCGACGGCGGGCAGGCGGCCCCAGCGCAGGGCGAGGTCGGTGCCGAAGGACCAGCCGAGCAGCCAGCGGCGTGGCAGGCCCCGTCGCTCGGCCTCGTCGACGGCCGCCGCCACGTCGTACCGCTCGCTCTCGCCGCCGTCGAACGTGCCCTCCGACGGGCCCGCGGCGGAGGGCGTACCCCTCGTGTTGAAGCGC
>DAIPJR010000038.1:0-11691 GCA_036770165.1 Actinomycetes bacterium
CGCCGGTGCACGGCGTCGACCCGGCCGGGCAGCGGCGGCAGGTCGGCCGTCCAGTCCCGGAGCACCGCGCGCAGCTCCGCCTCGCTCAGCCGCGTGTCGTGGGTGTCGTAGCTGTCACTGCTCATGGTTCTGCCCTCCGCTCAGCGCGGCGTCGGGTGACCACAGGGGGTCGACCCGGAGCGCCGCCAAGGCCTTGCTCGTCTGGCTCTTCACGGTGCCGACCGAGACCCCGAGGACGCGGGCGGTCTCCGTCTCTGTCAGGTCCTCGAGGTACCGCAGCACCACGACGGCCCGCTGCTTGCGGGTCAGCCGGCCGAGGGCCTGCCACAGCACCAGGCGGTCCTCGATGCTGGTACCGCTGCTCGCCGCCGCCGGACGCGCCTCCCGGTCCGGGAGCACGTCGGTCGGTACCTCGCCGCGCCACTTCCGCCGCCACCACGACGTGTACGTGTTGACCAGCACCCGTCGCACGTACGGCTCCGGGTCGTCCACGATGCGCGCCCAGGCCGACCACGACCGGGCGAGGGCCGTCTGCAGCAGGTCCTCGGCTGCGGCAGCGTCCCGCGTCAGCAGGAACGCCGTACGCAGCAGCGCCTGGGACCGCGCGGCGACGAACGCCTCGAAGGCGCGCTCATCGGCCACGTCCGGCCCCCCTGTCGTCGCTCACACCTGCTTGTACCGCCTAGGCCCCGCGAAAGGTTGCCGCGCCGACCGGTCGGGAATCGTACGGATACGTACGACCGGTCGTCGCTAGGCTGCACCGAGCACCCGACCACCGACCAGGGGGACATTGTGACCGGCCACCACACGCTCGGCGAGACCGAGCAGGCCGTGCAGTCCAGGCTCGGGTCGCTGCCCCTCGACTTCGAGGCGATGAACGCGATCTCGAACATCTACCGGGCGTCCACCGCGATCCGGAACCATCTCGAGCGCTCGGTGCTGCACGAGAACGACCTGACGTGGACCGCGTTCGTCGTGCTGTGGGTCGTCTGGATCTGGGACGGCCCCGAGACCCGCCACGTCGCCGAGGAGGTCGGCATCTCCAAGGGCACGCTGACCGGCGTGGTCAAGACGCTGGAGACGCGCGGCCTGCTGGAGCGCCACGACCATCCCGACGACGGGCGCCTCGTGCTCGTCCGCCTCACCACCGGCGGGCAGGAGCTGATGACGCGGCTGTTCCCCGCGTTCAACGCCGAGGAGTCGTTCGTCGCGAACCCGTTGACCAGCAAGCAGCGCACCGGCCTCGCGGACAGCCTCCGGGCGATCCTGGCCCACCTCGAGCAGGGCGGCACCGACCGGCAGGCCGACGTGCGCGCCGGTGCCGAGGCCGCCCGCCCACGCAGGGCAAGCCGCCGCTGAGCGCCGCCGCACGCTTGACTGGTAAGGGTAGGCTCAATACGTTTGGGTCCGAACGACCTCGGCGTGCACGCGCCGGATTCGCGGCCCCGTACCCCACACCGGAGCAGACGGATGAGCGAGACGGCACTCGTGGCCGGCGTGGCGGTCGACACCCTGCACTGGATCGGGGGCGAGCGCGTCGCCTCGCCCAGCACGTTCACCGACGTGAGCCCGATCGACGAGCAGCCGATCGCCGAGGTCGCTCGTGGCGGCGCTGCCGAGGTCGAGGCCGCCGTCGCAGCAGCCCGCGAGGCCTTCCCGGCGTGGGCGGCCACGGCGCGACACGACCGCGCCGCGGTCCTGCGGCGCATCGCGGAAGGCGTCGAGAAGCGGCTCGAGGACCTGGCCCAGGTCGAGACCGCGGACAACGGCTCGCTGATCCGCTCGCACCGTCGGGGCGTGATGCCCCGCGTCGCACTGAACTTCCGCTTCTTCGCCGACTGGCTGGAGACCCTCGACCACCCCGACTTCGAGACCCGCGGCCACCGCAACCACGTGACGTGGGACCCGGCCGGAGTCTGCGCGATCGTCACGCCGTGGAACGCACCGCTGATGCTCGCCACCTGGCGCATCGCCCCGGCCCTCGCCGCGGGAGACACCGTCGTGCTCAAGCCGCCGGAGTGGGCGCCGCTCACGGCCTCGCTGCTCGCCGACATCACGGCCGAGGCCGGACTGCCACCGGGGGTCTTCAACGTGGTCCAGGGCTTCGGTCCCGAGGCCGGTGCCGCCCTGGTCGCGCATCCCGACGTCGACCGCATCAGCTTCACCGGTTCGGTACCGACCGCGACGAGCATCGCAGCGGCCGCCGCCCCGAACCTCACGCCGCTCTCGCTCGAGCTCGGTGGCAAGTCGCCGCTGCTGGTCTTCGCCGACGCGGACCTCGACCTCGCCGTTGACCTCGCGGTCGAGCAGTACGACAACGCCGGCCAGGTCTGCCTCTCGGCCGTACGCCTCCTGGTCGAGGACCAGGTCTCGGCCGAGTTCCAGCGCCGGTTCGTGGCCAAGGCGGGGGCGATCCGCCAGGGCGACCCGCGCGACGAGGCCACGGACGTCGGGCCACTCGTCAGCCGCCGGCACCTCGAGCGCGTCGACGGCTTCGTCCAGCGGGCGGTGGCCGAGGGCGCGACCGCACTGATCGGCGGCGGGCCGGACGAGGAGCTCAGAGGGCTCTACTACCGGCCGACCCTGCTGGTCGACGCACGCCCCGGCAGCGAGATCCTCACCGAGGAGGTCTTCGGACCGGTTCTCACGCTGCAGACGTTCCATACCGAGGGCGAGGCCGTGGCCATGGCCAACGACACGAGGTTCGGCCTCGCGGCGACGGTGGTCACCGGCGATCCCGTACGGGCCGAACGCGTGTCCGCCCAGCTCACCGCAGGCACGGTCTGGGTCAACTGCTTCTTCGTCCGCGACCTGCAGGCCCCGTTCGGCGGCAGCGGCATGTCGGGCATCGGCCGCGAGGGCGGCACCTGGAGCTTCGACTTCTACTGCGACGTGAAGAACACCGTGACCGCCCCGAAGGGATGGACCACCGATGGGTGAAGTCGTCGGGGCCGGGCTGCTGGCCCACGTGCCCACCATCGTGCTGCCCGAGGCGGAGCGCCTCGCACTGAACGAGGGCCGCGAGATCAGCCTCGTACCCGGCCTGGAACGGCTGCGTCGCGAGGTCATCGACGTGCTGCGCCCCGACACCGTCGTGCTGCTCGACTCGCACTGGGCGACGACGGTCGAGTTCGTCGTCACGGCGCACGAGCACCGCAGCGGACTGTTCACGTCGGACGAGCTGCCCCGCGGCATGTCGCAGGTGCCGTACTCCTACCGCGGCGACCCCGAGCTGGCCCACGCGATCGCCGCCGAGGCGGACGCCGCCGGCACCTGGATCACCGCGATCGACGACCCGTCCCTTCCGGTGCACTACGCGACCATCAACCTGTGGCGCTACCTGGGCGGCGACGAGGCGTGGGTCTCGATCGGCGTGTGCCAGACCGCCGACACCGACGACAACCTGCGTCTCGGCCGGGCGCTCGGCGCTGCGATCGCGAAGACCGACCGGCGCGTGGTGATCATCGCGTCGGGGGCGCTGTCGCACACGTTCTGGCCGCTCAAGGAGCTGCGCAAGCACGAGGCCAGCGACCCTGCCCACATCTTCACGCCCGAGGCACGGGCCGCCGACGAGGAGCGCATCGCGTGGTTCCAGCAGGGTGACCACGCCCGCGTGCTCGAGACGATGCCGGACTTCTACCGGTACAAGCCAGAGGCCCGGTTCGGCCACTACCTGATGCTGGCCGGGGCGATGGGGGCCGAGCGGTGGACGGCGCCCGGCCGGCTGTTCAGCGACTACGAGAACTCGATCGGCACCGGCCAGGTCCACCTGTGGTTCGACCGGCCAGACGCCGGCTGGACCGCCTGATGGCGGACTACCGGCGCATCCTGCTCGAGGGCGCGGTCGTCCAGGTCGTCCGTGACGGCGACGTGCTGCGGGCGGGGGACGGACGCGAGGTGGCCGCCGCCGAGGCCGTGCACCTCCCGCCGTGCGTACCCACCAAGATCGTGGCCGTCCACCTCAACCACCGCAGCCGAGTCGACGAGTTCATGACCACGCTGCCGGCGGCGCCCACGTACTTTCACAAGCCGGTGTCGGCGCTCAACGCGCACGGCGGCGCGGTGGTGCGGCCGGCGAACTGCAAGTACCTCAACTACGAGGGCGAGGTCGCGATCGTCATCGGTCGTACCGCCCGTGGGATCTCGCCGGCCGAGGCGGGCGACCACATCGCCGGCTACACGATCGGCAACGACTACGGGCTGCACGACTTCCGTGACACCGACGCGGGCTCGATGCTGCGGGTCAAGGGTTCCGACACGCTCTGCCCGCTCGGGCCGGGCCTCGTCACCGGCTGGGACTTCCGGCACAAGTCGTTGCGCACGTACGTGAACGGCGAGGTCGTGCAGGAGGGCAGCACCGACGAGATGGAGTGGGACATGCACTACCTCGTCGCCGACATCGCGCGAACCATCACGCTCGTACCCGGCGACGTGCTCCTCTCGGGGACCCCCGCCCACTCGCGGCCGGTCCAGCCCGGTGACACCGTCGACGTCGAGGTCGAGGGTCTCGGCCGGCTGACCAACCACATCGTCAGCGGACCGCTACCGGTGCGCGACGACTGCGGTGCCCAGCCGACCGAGTCAGAGGAGGTCCTCTCCACGGCCCTGGGTGGGGACTGGGAGCTGCGCGGCATCAGGCCGCCGCGACACTGACCGATCGCCACCGAGCTCGACCCAGCCGGACCCAGCACGACACGACGCAGGAGGAGAGCAAGGATGAAGGTCGTCGTCGACCTGGCTGTCTGCCAGGACCACGGGCAGTGCTGCTTCGCAGCGCCCGAGGTGTTCGAGCTGGACGAGGCCGGGCGCCTCGTTGTCCTCACCAACGAGCCCCCCGATAGCCTTCGGGACAAGGTCGAGGAGGCAGCCGACGTCTGCCCCCTGCAGGCCATCACGATCATCGACTGACCAAAGGCGGGACATGACTTCGCGCGTCGTCGCAGTCGGCGCGGGCCTCGGTGGGCTGCGCGCGGCCGAGCAGCTCCGGGCCGCCGGGTTCGCGGGCGAGATCCTCGTGATCGGCGACGAGACGCACCTGCCGTACAACCGGCCCCCGCTCTCCAAGGAGGGCCTCGCCGGCGAGCTCAGCCACGAGACCGTCGTGTTCCGCCGCAAGGCCTCGGTCGACGACGTGACCTGGCGGCTCGGCGAGACCGTCTCGTCCGTCGACGTGGCCGGCCGCACGGTCTCGCTCGCCGACGGGAGCCAGGTCGGCTACGACGGGCTGGTCGCGGCGACCGGCGTCAGTGCGCGCCGGCTCCCGCTCGCCGCACCGCTCGAGTGGCGGCATGTCATCCGTACCCTCGACGACGCCGCCCGGCTGCAGGCCGAGCTGCTGCCCGGCCGGTCGGTCGTGGTCATCGGCGCCGGCTTCATCGGCTGCGAGGTCGCCGCGACCGCTCGTACCGTCGGCTGCTCCGTCGACGTCGTCGACCCGCTGCGCGTACCGCTGATCCGGCCGCTCGGAGTCGAGCTGGGCAGCGAGCTGCAGCGGCGGCACGAGAAGCAGGGCGTCCGCTTCCACCTGGGCCGGACGATCGCCGGGCTCTCGGGCGACGAGAGGGGGCCGCACCTCGTGACGCTCGACGACGGCACCGAGATCGTCGTCGACGTCGTCGTCGAGGCCGTCGGCTCCGCGCCCAACGTCGGGTGGCTGGACGGCAACGGCCTCGATCTCGCCGACGGGGTGCGCTGCGACAACGGCCTGCGCCCCATGCTTGCCGACTCGCCGCTCACCTCCGCCGTCGTCGTCGGCGACATCGCCCGCTTCCCCAACCCGCTGTTCGACGACGTCCCGAGGCGGGTCGAGCACTGGAACATCCCCACGGAGACCGCCAAGCGGGCGGCCCGCGTGCTGCTGCAGGGCCTCGAAGGCGGGCCAGCCGACGAGCTGCCGCCGTTCCGGCCGATGCCGGCCTTCTGGAGCGACCAGTACGAGCTGCGGCTGCAGTCGTTCGGGCTGCCCGGCCTCGGCGGCGACGACATCCGGGCCCTCGAGGGCGACCTCTCGGACGAGGTCGTCATGGGCTACCACCGCGACGGTGTGCTCGTCGGTGTCGTCATGCTCGGCCTGATCCGCCGGTCCGCCCACTACCGCGATCTCATCGCGTCAGCGGGCGCCGGCTGACCCACGTCCCGAGTCGAGCCACCCGTTCCGTGGACGATTCGTTTGATCTACTGCCTACAAGTGTCGCCAAGCCCGGGTGCGCGCGGACTAGCTACGGGTCGGGCGCCAGACGACGAGCGCGCCGCTGCGGCGCTCGACCTCGAGCTGGTCGACGCGGACGCGCAGGCGGCCGACCTCACGCTCCAGCTCCAGAACCCGCTTGATGCCCTCGAGGTTGACGCCCTCGTTGGACAGCCGCTGCACCTCTCGGACGAGCGCGATGTCGCGGGCCGAGTAACGCCGCCCACCTCCGGCGGTACGGCCAGGGGTGACCAGGCCCAGCCGGTCGTAGGTGCGCAAGGTCTGCGCGTGCAGGCCGGCCAGCTCGGCAGCGACTGAGATGACGTAGACCGGCATGTCCTCGCGCGGGGTGTACGACGGGTCGCTCATCATGCTCACCCGGCCCCCGCTCCCGTGCCGGTACCGGAGCCGGGCCCGAGCAGCCCGGCACGCGGGTCGTCGCCGCTCGTCGCGCTACGGAACGACTCGAGGGCCTGGCGGGCCTTGGCATCGAGCTTCTGCGGTACGGCCACGTCGACCGTCACGAGCTGGTCGCCCCTGGTCCCGTCCTTGCGGGTCACTCCCTTGCCGCGGATCCGGAAGGTACGTCCGTTGGCGGTGCCCGGCGGGACCTTCAACGTCACCGGCGCGCCGCCGAGCGTGGGCACGCGGACCTCGGCGCCCAGCGCGGCCTCCGGGAAGGTGATGGGCACCCTCAGCGTGAGGTTGTCGTCCTTGCGGCCGAACAGCGGGTGCGGCGTGACGTGGACGACGATGTAGAGGTCGCCGTTCGGGCCACCGCGCTCGCCGGGAGCGCCCTTGCCCTTGAGGCGGATGCGCTGCCCGTCGCGTACGCCGGAAGGGATGCGTGCCTGGATGGTCCGCGTGGACTGGCCGCGCCCGCTGCCGCGGCAGATCGGGCAGGGGTCGTCGACGACGAGGCCGCGGCCACGGCAGTCACGGCACGGCTCTGCGAACGCGAAGCCGCCCGCGTTGCGGCTGGTCTGGCCCGTCCCGCCGCAGGTCGGGCAGACGCGAGGCGTCGTACCGGCCCTGGCCCCCGTGCCCTGGCAGGCCGAGCAAGGCGCCTCGCTGGTCAGCCGCAGCGGCACAGTCACGCCGTCGACCGCTTCGGTGAACCCGAGCGTGACCTCCGACTCGACGTCGGCGCCACGGCGACCCGCCTGCGTCGTCGCACCGCCCGTGCGGGCGCCGTGACCGAACAGCCCGCCGAAGACGTCGCCGAGCCCGCCGCCACCGCCTCCACCGCCGAAGATGTCGCCGAGGTCGAAGGCCTGGCCACCAGCTCCACCCGCGCCGCCGGGCCGACCGCCCCCGGGCGTCCCGAACCGCATCCCGCCGCTGCCGAACAGCGCCCGCGCCTCGTCGTACTCGCGCCGCTTGGTCTCGTCGGACAGGACGTCGTAGGCCTCGGAGATCTCCTTGAACCGCTCCTCGGCTGCGCCTTCGCCCTTGTTCGCGTCGGGGTGGTGCTTGCGGGCCAGCTTGCGGTAGGCCTTCTTGATCTCGTCGGCCGGGGCGTCCTTCGAGACACCAAGGACCTTGTAGAAGTCCTTCTCCAGGTAGTCCTTGGTGCTCACATCACTCCCCTCGGCGCGCTCACGGCTCGGTGCAGGTCAGCCCGGGTCGGCGACGCCGACGCGCGCGGGGCGCACGACCCGCCCGGCGAAGCGGTATCCGGGCTGGTAGATAGCCACGCAGGTCGGCTCGGCGACGTCGTCGCTGTGCGTGTGGGTGAGGGCCTCGTGCACGGTCGGGTCGAACGGCTCACCCACCTCGCCGAACGGCTCCAGGCCGAGCCGGACAACCGTGGCCTCGAGCGCCTCGCCGACCGACTTGAAGGCACCTTCCAGCTCGTCGTGCTCGCGAGCCCGGCCGATGTCGTCCAGCATCGGCAGCAGCTCGGCGAGCGTGCTGGCGACGACGGCCGACCGCATCACCTCCCGGTCGCGGTCGACCCGCTTGCGGTAGTTGGCGTACTCGGCCTGGATCCGCTGCATGTCGGCGGTCAGCTCGGCGACGAACAGCGCCGTGTCGTCGACGACCGCGTCCTCGTCGGCCGCGACCTCGGCGGTGAGGTCGGGGGTGAGGTCGGCCTCCGGCGGCGTCGGTCCTGCCGGTGCCTCCGGGACGACCGAAGGCTCGCGGACCGCACCGGTGACGGGGTCGATGCGGCGCTTGTCCGTCACCTTGACCCCTTCACCGGTACCGGCGCCATCACCGGCGTTGCGGGGGAGTTCGCTCACTTGTGCTCGCCCTCGTCGACGATCTCGGCGTCGACCACGTCATCGTCGGCGGAGTCGGAGGAACCCGAGGAGCCGTGCGAGCCGTCCGTCGCGCTGGACTGGCCGCCGCCCGCCTCGCCCGCGCCGTCGGCGCCCTGGGTGTTGGCGTACAGAGCCGCGCCGAGCGACTGGCTGGCATGTGCGAGCGTCTCGGTCGCCGACTTGATCGCCGCGACGTCCTCGCCCTCCAGCGCCTTCTTGAGGTCGTTCAGCGGACCGGTGACGTTGGACTTCGCGTCCGCGGCCGCACCGGACTCGAACTTGTCGGCGTTGTCCGCCAGGAACTTCTCGGTCTGGTAGACGAGGCTCTCGGCCTGGTTACGGGTCTCGACGTCGTCGCGACGCTTGCGGTCCTCCTCGGCGTACTGCTCGGCGTCGCGCATCATCCGCTCGATGTCCTCCTTGGGCAGCGCGGAGCCGCCCGTGATGGTCATCGACTGCTCACGTCCGGTACCGAGGTCCTTGGCCGAGACGTGCAGGATGCCGTTGGCGTCGATGTCGAAGGTGACCTCGATCTGCGGCATGCGGGCCGCTGCCGGCGGCAGGCCGGTCAGCTCGAACATCCCGAGCCGCTTGTTGTACGCCGCGATCTCGCGCTCGCCCTGGTAGACCTGGATCTGCACCGAGGGCTGGTTGTCCTCGGCGGTCGTGAAGACCTGCGAACGCTTGGTCGGGATCGTCGTGTTGCGCTCGATCAGCTTCTCCATCAGGCCGCCCTTGACCTCGATCCCGAGGGACAACGGGGTGACGTCGAGGAGCAGGACGTCCTTGACCTCGCCCTTGATGACGCCGGCCTGCAGGGCCGCACCGACGGCGACGACCTCGTCGGGGTTGACGCCCTTGTTGGGCTCCTTGCCATCGGTGAGCTCACGCACCAGGTCGACGACGGCGGGCATCCGGGTGGAGCCACCGACCAGCACCACGTGGTCGATCGCACCGACCGTGACGCCCGCGTCCTTGATGACGTTGGCGAACGGCGCCTTGCACCGGTCGAGCAGGTCGGACGTCATCTGCTGGAACTGCGAGCGGGTGAGCTTCTCGTCCAGGTGCAGCGGGCCCTCGGCGCTGGCCGTGATGTACGGCAGGTTGACCGTGGTCTCGCTGGACGACGACAGCTCGATCTTCGCCTTCTCGGCCGCCTCGCGCAGCCGCTGCAGCGCCATCTTGTCCTTGGACAGGTCGACGCCGTGCCCGTTCTTGAACTGCTTCACCAGGTGGTCGACGATCTTCTGGTCCCAGTCGTCGCCACCCAGGTGGTTGTCCCCGGACGTCGCCTTGACCTCGACCACGCCGTCACCGATCTCCAGCAGCGACACGTCGAACGTGCCACCGCCGAGGTCGAAGACGAGGATCGTCTGCTCCTTGTCACCCTTGTCGAGCCCGTAGGCGAGCGCCGCTGCGGTCGGCTCGTTGACGATCCGCAGCACGTTGAGGCCCGCGACCTCGCCGGCCTCCTTCGTCGCCTGGCGCTGGGAGTCGTTGAAGTAGGCCGGGACGGTGATGACCGCGTCGGACACGGTCTCGCCGAGGTAGCTCTCCGCGTCGCGCTTCAGCTTCTGGAGGACGAAGGCGCTGATCTGCTGGGGGGTGAAGTCCTTGCCGTCGACCGTGACCTTCCAGTCGGTACCCATGTGCCGCTTGACGGACCGGATCGTCCGGTCGACGTTCGTGACGGCCTGCCGCTTGGCGACCTCACCGACGAGCACCTCGCCGTTCTTGGCGAATGCCACGACCGACGGCGTCGTACGCGCACCCTCGGAGTTGGCGATGACGGTGGGCTCTCCGCCCTCGAGGACCGAGACGACCGAGTTGGTCGTGCCCAGGTCGATTCCAACCGCTCGAGCCATCCTGACTACCACCTTACGCATATGAGTTGAGTCCTGTGCGCTCAACTATGCTGCGCGTCGCCTCCAGATGCAAGTCCGCGGCCACCCGCCCCCCGCGATGGGTGGGGTGGGTGGGACGCGTCACGTGGGCGGACCGAGCGGGCAGTACGCTGCGGCGGTCAGCCGCTCACGGTCGGTGAGCGTGGCTGAGCGTCCAGTTCGCGTCCGAGGCCCAGGGAGGCGCAGTGCCGGTCCGACTCGTCCTCGGCATCATCCTCACCCTCGTCGCCGCCGCGATCGCCGGACGTCGGCTGCTCGAGCTGTACCGCATCGCCCGCCTGGGGCAGCAGGTCGGCGGGCGCGTCCCCGACCCGCGGGCGTCGGCCCAGGCCGAGGCGGTCGAGGTCCTCGGTCAGCGCAAGCTGCTCAAGTGGTCGCTGCCGGGTGCGGCGCACTTCTTCACCTTCTGGGGCTTCCTGGTCCTGAGCCTGACCATCCTGGAGGCGTACGGGTCGCTGGTCTGGCGTGACTTCCACATCCCGCTGATCGGTACCTGGCCCGTGCTGGGTTTCGTCGAGGACTTCTTCGCGGTCGCCGTGCTCGTCGCCCTGGTCGTCTTCACGGCGATCCGGGTCAAGAACAACCCCAAGACCGAGGGCCGGCGCTCGCGCTTCTTCGGCTCGCACACCGGTGCCGCGTGGCTGGTCCTGTTCATGATCTTCAACGTGATCTGGACGCTGCTGCTCTACCGAGGCGCGCAGATCGTCAACGGCTACTTCCCGTACAAGTCGGGGGCGTTCGCCTCGCAGTGGGTCGCCGACCTGCTCGGGTCGCCCAGGGGGATGGCGCTGGAGACGTTCGGCATCCTCGCCCAGATCGCGGTGGTCCTCGGCTTCCTGGTGCTCGTCGTCTACTCCAAGCACCTGCACATCTTCCTCGCGCCGCTGAACATCTTCTTCTCCCGCCGGCCCAACGCGCTGGGCCCGCTCAAGCCGATGTACACCGGTAGCCAGAAGATCGACTTCGAGGACCCTGGCGACGACGACGTCTTCGGCCGCGGCAAGGTCGAGGACTTCACCTGGAAGGGCATCCTCGACTTCGCGACGTGTACCGAGTGCGGGCGCTGCCAGTCGCAGTGCCCGGCGTGGAACACCGGCAAGCCGCTGTCGCCCAAGCTGCTGATCATGGGGCTGCGCGACCACACGTTCGCCAAGGCGCCGTGGCTGCTGGCCGGCGGCGAGGGCGCCGACGAGGCCGCGCTCGCCAAGGTGCCCGACGCGGCCAAGGCCGAGGCGGAGCGGCCGCTGGTCGGTACGAGCGTGCTGGACGACCACGGGCTCGCCGTCGGCGGCGGCGGCATCGACCCGGACGTGCTCTGGGCGTGCACGACCTG
>DAIPJR010000231.1:0-3728 GCA_036770165.1 Actinomycetes bacterium
TGGTCGACTGCGGCTGCGTCGTGATGGGGACGTAGCGGTAGAGATAAAGCTGGTCCTGCAGGACGGCCGTGGCGATGGCCGGGATGTCGGCGAGTTTCGCCAGCGCGGAGAGGCGCGCGCCAATATCGTCGGTGCTCGTGGCGAGCGGCGGCTGGTCGAGCTGGGCTCCGTCGTCGTGGCGTTCTCCGGGGGTGCCGACTCCGCGTTCTTGCTGGCCGCAGCCGTACGTGCCCTCGGGCCGTTCCACGTGGTCGCGGCGACCGCGGTCTCCTCGTCGTTGCCGGCGAGCGAGCTCGAGGCGGCCCGGGCGTTCGCGGCCGACCTCGGGGTCCGGCACGTCACCCCGAACACCTACGAGCTCTCGGTCGAGGGCTACCGCGCCAACTCCGGCGACCGCTGCTACTTCTGCAAGGCCGAGCTGCTCGACGTCCTTCGCCCGGTCGCCGACTCGCTCGCAGTGGTCCACGTCGCGACGGGTACGAACGCCGACGACGTGGCGGCCGGGTTCCGTCCTGGCGTACGAGCCGCTGCCGAGCGCGGTGCCGTGACCCCGCTGCTGGACGCGGGGCTCACCAAGGCCCAGATCCGCGCCGCGTCCAGGCGATGGAGGCTGCCGACGTGGGACAAGCCGGCCGCAGCCTGCCTGTCCAGCCGGATCGCGTTCGGCATCGAGGTCACCCGTGACCGCCTGGCCCGGGTCGAGCGGGCCGAGCAGGGGCTGCGCGAGTCCCTCGCAGCGGCCGGGATCGGGGTGCGTGACCTGCGGGTGCGCGACCTCGGCGACCTGGCGCGGGTCGAGGTCGACGCTGCCCTCGTACCGCTCGTGAGGGACCGCGCCGACCTCCTGGAACCCGTCCGCGCGGCCGGGTTCGGCGCCGTCGAGGTCGACCCGCGTGGCTTCCGGTCCGGCGCGATGAACGAGCTGCTCGCCGAGCCCGAGCGCTACCGCTAGAAGGCCGGCTGGGCGAGGTCGTGATGACGGGGCCGGGATCCGACTACCCTGGGTACCTGTTCTACCGACGAGTTCTTCCGACCTGTTGTCCCAGCTGAGCGAACGGGGTCAGTGTGCCCACCGGCAAGGTCAAGTGGTACGACGTGGACAAGGGCTTCGGCTTCCTCGCCCGTGACGACGGCGGCGAGGTCTTCGTGCACCTGTCCGCACTGCCCGCAGGCGTGACGTCCCTCAAGCCGGGGGCGCGCGTCGAGTTCGGCGTCGCCGAGGGCAAGCGTGGCGAGCAGGCCCTGTCGGTACGGGTCCTCGACCCGATGCCCAGTGTCGCGAAGGCCGCGGCCAAGGCGGCCCGCAAGCCCGCCGACGACATGGCCGTGATCGTCGAGGACCTGATCAAGCTGCTCGACGGCGTGGGCAACGACCTGCGACGGGGCAAGCATCCGGCCTCCGCCGACGGACGCAAGGTGGCGTCGCTGCTGCGTGCCGTCGCCGACGACCTCGAGGGCTGACCCCGTGCCCACCGCGACGCTGGACAAGACCTGCGCCGACGCCGTCGAGCTCGCCCGCGAGGCGGCCGTCGCCGTCGCCGGCGCCTCGGGCGTCGGCGACTACCTCGGCTGCGAGGCCGACGACGAGCGCCTCGCCACCCACCGGTTCGCCTCCCTCAGCCCGGCCTACGTCGGCTGGAGCTGGTCCGTCACCGTCGTGCGCGCCTCGCGCTCCAAGGTCGCCACGGTCGACGAGGTGTGCCTGCTGCCCGGCGCCGACGCGCTGCTGGCCCCGGCGTGGGTCCCGTACTCCGATCGGTTGCTGCCCGGCGACCTCGGCCCCGGCGATCTCCTGCCGGTCGACCCCGACGACGACCGGCTCGAGCCCGGCTACACCGGCGGTTTCGAGGTGCGCACCGGTGACTCGGAAGCGGCGCGCGACGTCCGCGAGGTGGCGTGGGAGCTGGGTCTTGGCCGCCCGCGGGTGCTCTCGCTGATCGGCATGGACGACGCGGCCGACCGCTGGGTCAACGGGGCCGGCGGCCCGCACGTCCCCCTTGCCGAGGCCGCACCCGGCCACTGCGGGACCTGCGGGTTCGTCCTGCGGCTCGGTGGTCTGCTGGGGCAGGCGTTCGGCGTCTGCGCCAACGAGAGCTCGCCGAGCGACGGTCATGTCGTCACGTACGACCACGGCTGCGGCGCGCACAGCGAGGCGGCGGTCACCCTGTCGCTGTCGGCGACGACGGCGCCGGTGCTCGACGAGGTCGGCTACGACCAGCTCGGGCACGGCTGAGCCCCCAGGTGTCGCCGGACCCGTTCGGCACGGCTGACCTGCGAGAGCGCGTCCTCGACGCCTGGGCCGCCTCGCCGGCCAGGTTCCGCGAGGACGCCAACGCCGAGGAGGACCACGCTCTCACCGGCTACCGCGACCGGCTCGTCGTCGAGCTGGCGCAGAACGCCGCAGACGCCGCGTCCCGTGCGGGGGTCGCCGGGCGGCTGTCGCTGCGGCTCGAGGCAGCTGTCCTCGTCGCGTCCAACACGGGGTCGCCGCTCGACTCCGCGGGGGTGGAGGCGCTCTCGACGCTCCGGGCCTCCGCGAAGCGGGACGACGACCCGTCGGCCACCGTCGGCCGTTTCGGCGTCGGTTTCGCTGCCGTGCTGGCGGTCTCCGACGATCCCCAGGTCGCGTCGACAGCGGGCGCCGTGCGATGGAGCCTTGCCGGGACCCGGGAGGCCGTCCTGGCGATCCCGTCCCTCGCCGACGAGGTCGAACGGCGGAACGGCCACGTTCCCGTCCTGCGCCTGCCCTGGCCGTCCGCCGACGAACCGCTGGAGGGCTACGACACGAGTGTCGTGCTCCCGCTGCGCGACGACGAGGCCGTGGCCCTGGTACGCCGCTTGCTGGGCGATGTCGACGCCGGGCTGCTGCTGATGCTCCCGGCGCTGGCCGAGATCGAGGTCGACGACGGTACTGGTGCGCCGCCGCGCAGGCTTCGGGCCCGCGACCTCGACGTGCGCACGGTGGAGGTCTCCGGGCACCTGGACCCGTCGCTGCTCGCCGACCGCCCGACGGAGGAGCGGCGCGTCCTCACCTGGTCGGTTCGCTGGGCGGTGCCGCGGCCCGACGGGGTGGCTGCCGTCGTCCACGCACCCACCCCGACCGACGAGCCGCTCGACCTCCCGGCCCTGCTGCTGGCCTCGTTCCCCCTCGACCCCTCTCGCCGGCACGTCGCTGCCGGCCCGCTGCGGGACTACCTCGTGGAGCAGTCGGCGGCGGCCTACGTCGAGCTCGTACGCGAGGGTGCGGGTGACGACGCGTCCCCGGACGCGGTCCTTCGCCTGGTACCCGGGCCGCTGGCTGCCGGCCCGCTCGACGCCGAGCTGCGGCAGCTGGTGGTCGAGCGCCTGCGGGGAGCGCCGATCCTGGCCGGCGGGCTCCGCCCGGACGAGGCGCTGGCGGTCGATGGGCTTCCCCCGGCCGCGTACGACGTCCTCGCCGAGGTCGTCCCCGGGCTGCTGCCGCCGTCCTGGGGTACGCGACGCGAGCTCGACGTCCTCGGCGTACGCCGCACGCGCCTCGCCGACCTCGTCGACGACCTGGCCACCCTCGCCCGCCCCGTGCACTGGTGGGCCGGCCTGTACTCGGCGCTGGACGGCGCCGAGCTGGAGGCCCTGCGCGGGCTGCCGGTACCGCTCACGGACGGCCGGCTCGTCCGCGGCCCGCGCTCGGTGGTCGTCGGCGCCGACCGTGCGCTCGCGGCGTCCCTGGTCGCGCTCGGCCTCCGGGT
>DAIPJR010000232.1:0-3721 GCA_036770165.1 Actinomycetes bacterium
CGAGCAGGGCCACGGTCTCGGTCGCGCGCTCACCCTCGTCGGGCTCCGGCACCTGCGGGCGATCGGCCTCCCCGAGGCGATGCTCTACGTCGACGCGGAGAACACCCCGGCCATCCGGCTGTACACCGACCTCGGCTTCACCCGCTGGGACACCGACGTGATGTTCCGCCGCCGTTGACGTCCTGCTGTTCATCTTGAAGTGCGACCATGGGCGCATGAGCGACGAGCCGACGAGCGAAGACCTGGACGGCGCTCCCCCTGAGCGGTTCCTCGACCGGGAGCTGTCCTGGCTCGCGTTCAACCTGCGGGTGCTCGAGCTCGCCGAGGACACCGAGATCCCCTTGCTGGAGCGCGCGAAGTTCCTCGCCATCTTCGGCAGCAACCTCGACGAGTTCTACATGGTCCGGGTGGCCGGCCTGAAGCGGCGCATCGCCACCGGGATCGCCGTGCGCGCCGCGAGTGGCGGCCTCCCCCGCGAGGTGCACGAGGCCATCCTCAAGCGCACCGGCGAGCTCATGACCCGGCACGCGGCCTGCTTCGGCAGCGACGTGCTCCCTGCCCTCGCCAAGGAGGGCATCGAGATCCTGCGCTGGTCCGAGCTGACCGCCGACGAGCAGGAGCGCGCCGCGCGGCTGTTCGACGAGAGCATCTTCCCTGTCCTCACCCCGCTCGCCGTCGACCCGGCCCACCCGTTCCCGTACATCTCCGGGCTGTCGCTGAACCTCGCCGTCGTCGTCCGCAACCCGACGACCGACGGCGAGCACTTCGCGAGGGTCAAGGTGCCGCCCATCCTCCAGCGGTTCCACGCGCTCGGGGCCCAGCGCTTCGTCCCGCTCGAGGACATCATCGCCGCGCACCTCGACCAGCTGTTCCCGGGCATGGACGTGCTCCAGCACCACACCTTCCGGGTCACCCGCAACGAGGACGTGGAGGTCGAGGAGGACGACGCCGAGAACCTCCTGCAGGCCATGGAGCGCGAGCTGATGCGGCGCCGGTTCGGGCCGCCCGTACGCCTCGAGGTCGAGGAGACGGTCGACCCGCACGTGCTCGACCTGCTGGTCCGCGAGCTCGGGATCACCGAGAACGAGGTGTTCGCGCTGCCGGGGCCGCTCGACCTCACCGGGCTGATGGGCCTGCTCGACCTCGACCGCCCCGAGCTCAAGGACCCGCCGTTCCTCCCACGCACCAGCCGCGAGCTGACCGAGGTGGAGTCGGCCACGGCCCCGGACATCTTCGCCGCCGTGCGCGACCACGACGTCCTGCTGCACCACCCGTACGACTCGTTCTCGACGTCGGTGCAGGCGTTCCTCGAGCAGGCGGCGGTCGACCCGCACGTCCTCGCCATCAAGCAGACGCTGTACCGCACGAGCGTCGACTCCCCGATCGTCGACGCGCTGATCGACGCCGCCGAGGCGGGCAAGCAGGTCCTCGTGCTCGTCGAGATCAAGGCGCGGTTCGACGAGGGCGCCAACATCAAGCGGGCGCGCAAGCTGGAGGAGGCGGGCTGCCACGTGGTGTACGGCCTCGTCGGGCTCAAGACGCACTGCAAGCTCAGCCTCGTCGTGCGCCAGGAGAAGGACGGCATCAGGCGCTACGCGCACATCGGCACCGGCAACTACCACCCGAAGACCGCCCGCCTGTACGAGGACCTAGGCCTGCTGACCGCCGACCCCGTGGTCGGCGCCGACGTGGCCAACCTGTTCAACGTGCTGTCGGGCTACTCGATGAACACCGACTACGCACGCTTCCTGGTGGCGCCCAACTCGGTCCGTACCGGCCTGATCGAGCGCATCGACAGGGAGATCGAGCGGCACGAGGCGGGCGAGCCGGCGGGGATCCGCTTCAAGGTCAACTCGCTGGTCGACGAGGAGATCATCCACGCGTTGCACCGTGCCTCGATGGCCGGCGTACCGGTCGGCCTCTGGATCCGTGGCATCTGCGCGCTGCGCCCCGGCGTGCCGGGGATGTCGGACAACATCCGCGTGCGGTCGATCATGGGCCGGTTCCTCGAGCACTCGCGGCTGTACGCCTTCGGCGTCGGCTCGTCGACCGAGGTCTGGATCGGCAGCGCCGACCTCATGCACCGCAACCTCGACCGACGGGTCGAGGCGCTCGTACGCCTCAGCGCGCAGCCGCACATCGACGAGCTGGACGCCCTGCTCGAGCTCGGCTTCGACGAGGGCACGGCGTCGTGGCACCTGCACGAGGACGGTACGTGGGCGCGGCACGCGAAGGGACCGGACGGTCAGCCGTTGCTCGACATCCAGGCCCACCTGATCGCCCTGCACCAGCGTCGACGAGGGCTCGTGTGAGCGGAGCGGATGCCGCGCCCGAGACCTTCCGCGAGGTCGAGCGCAAGCTGCGCGTGCACGCGCTCTACCGGCTGCCCGACCTCACCGCGCTCGCGTCCGCGGGGATCGCCGAGGCCTTGCCGGGTCCCTCTCTCGCCCTCGACGCGACCTACTACGACACGGGAGACCTCCGGCTGGCCCGTGGCCGCGCCACCCTGCGGCGGCGCAAGGGCGGGGGCGACGACGGCTGGCACCTGAAGCTGCCGTCCGACGACGGCGCCGCAGGGGCCCGCGACGAGATCCGCCTGCCCCTCGACGACTCCGACTCCCCGCCCGAGGCGTTGCTGCAGCTCGTCCTCGGCATCACGAGGGGTACGGCCGTCGAGCCCGTCGCGACGCTGCACACCGAGCGCCGGCCGATCGACCTGGTTGCCGCCGACGGGCGCGTCGTGGCCGAGCTGACCGACGACTCGGTCTCGATCCTCGAGGGCAGCCACGTCGCCGGTCAGTTCCGCGAGCTCGAGGTCGAGACCCGCGACGGCACCCAGGCGGAGATCGACGCCGTCGTGGCGGCCCTCGTCGGGTCCGGTGCGATCGAGGGCGGGCTGCCGTCCAAGGCGGTCCGCGCCCTCGGCCCGGCCGCCTCGGCACCACCCGACGTCGCGGCCCCTGGGCGAGTCCGGCCCCGCGACCCCGCCGGAGCCGCCCTGCAGGCGCACCTCGCGCGGCACACGAGGGCGCTGCTCGACCAGGACGTCCGCGTCCGCCGCGACCTGCCCGACGGGGTGCACCAGCTCCGGGTGGCCGCCCGCCGGCTGCGCAGCGGGCTGAAGGGGTTCGGGCCGCTCATCGACCGTGCCTGGGCCGACGGACTGCGGGCCGAGCTGGCCTGGATCGCCGCCGAGCTGGGCGAGGTCCGCGACCGCGAGGTGCAGGAGGAGCGGCTGCTGCGCGACCTCGCGGCACTCCCGTCCGCGACGCCAGGCGACGGCGGGACGGGTACCGCCGGCGTCGATCGCACCGACGCCAGGGACATCTCCGCTGCCATGTCCGTCGTCCGCCGCGCGTTCGACGACGAGCGCGACCGCGCCCGAGCCGAGGTCCACGAAGCCATGGCATCGGCTCGCTACCTCACCCTCCTCGACGCGCTGGTCGACGGCGCCAACCACCCGCGGCTGACCGCGGCCGCGTCCTCGTCCTGCGACCGCGTCCTGCCACCGCTGGTCACGAAGGCGTGGCACCGGCTGGCCCGGGATGCCCAGCGGCTCGACCTCGACGGGAGTGACGACAGCTGGCACGAGGTACGGATCGCCGGCAAGCGCGCCCGCTACGCGGCCGAGGCGCTCGTCCCGGTCTTCGGCGAGCCGGCCAAGCTGTTCAGCAAGAACCTGGAACGCGTCACCGAGCTGCTCGGAGAGCACCAGGACGCC
>DAIPJR010000039.1:0-11643 GCA_036770165.1 Actinomycetes bacterium
GGACGTCGCCGTCGTAGTTCTTGCAAGCCCAGACGTAGCCGCCCTCCCACTTCAGCGCGGACGCGACCATGTCGTCGATCAGCCGGTGCTCGTAGGTGATGCCGGCCGCCTCGAAGTCAGCCTTGAACTCGGTCTCGAACACCTCCGCGAACAGGTCCTTGAACTGGCCGTCGTAGGCCTTGAGGATCGTGTTCTTCGTCGACAGGTAGACCGGGTAGCCCCGCGACAGGCCGTAGCGCATCGAGGCCCGGGCGAAGTCGCGGATCGAGTCGTCGAGGTTGTACATCGCCATCGCGACACCCGAGCCCGGGTAGTCGAACACGTTGAGCTCGATGGGCTCGGATCCGTCCAGCGGCGTGAACGTGAGGGTCAGGGCGCCGGCCCCGGGGATCTTCAGGTCGGTCGCACGGTACTGGTCGCCGAACGCGTGCCGGCCGATGATGATCGGCTTCGTCCAGCCGGGTACGAGTCGCGGGATGTTGCTGATGATGATCGGCTCGCGGAAGATCACGCCGCCGAGGATGTTGCGGACGGTGCCGTTGGGCGACTTCCACATCTTCTTGAGGCCGAACTCCTCGACCCGCGCCTCGTCGGGCGTGATGGTCGCGCACTTCACGCCGACCCCGTGCCGCTTGATCGCCTCGGCCGAGTCGATGGTGACCTGGTCGTCGGTCGCATCACGGTTCTCGATGCCGAGGTCGTAGTAGTCCAGCTCGACGTCGAGGTAGGGCAGGACCAGCTGGTCCCGGATGAAGTGCCAGATGATCCGCGTCATCTCGTCGCCGTCGAGCTCGACGACGACGCCCTCGACCTTGATCTTGCTCATGTGGCTGCTCCGGATCTCACGGTTCGGCTGGCTGGCGGGGCTGGCTAGAGGGGGCTGGCTAGAGGGACTGGACGTCGGCCTGCTTGGCTCGGACGGCCTCGGCCGCCTCGCGCAGGCCCGCCAGCTCGGACTCGGTCAGCTCGGTCTCGACGACCGTGCGGACCCCGGTCGCCCCGATCTCGGCCTCGACGCCGAGGTAGACCCCGGCGATGCCGTACTCCCCGTCGACCCAGGCGCAGACCGGCATGACCGCGCCGGAGTCGTCGTGGACCGCCTTGGCCATGCGCGCTGCGGCCGCCGACGGGGCGTAGTAGGCGGACCCGGTCTTGAGCAGGGCAACCACCTCGGCCCCCCCGTTGCGCGTACGCGTGACCAGCTCGTCGATCTTCTCGGCCGGCATCAGGCCGGCGAGCGGGCGGCCGCCCACGGTGCAGCGGGACGGTACGGGGACCATCGTGTCGCCGTGCGAGCCGAGCGTCAGGGTGCGGACCGTGCCGACCTCGACGGCCAGCGCCTCGGCGACGAAGTAGGTGAACCGGGCCGTGTCGAGCATGCCGGCCTGGCCGAGCACCCGGTGCTTGGGGAAGCCGGAGGCGAGCTGGGTCAGCGCCGTCATCTCGTCGAGCGGGTTGGAGACGACGATGATCACCGCCTCGGGCGAGTGCTTGGCGACGTTCTCGGCGACGCTGCGGACGATGCGGGCGTTGGTCTCGATGAGGTCCATGCGGCTCATGCCGGGCTTGCGCGGCAGGCCGGCGGTGATGACCACGATGTCCGAGCCGGCCGTGGCCTCGTAGCCGCCCCCGTCGGCGGTCGTCGTGGCACCGACGATCTTGGTCTCGAAGCCCTCGATCGGGCGGGACTGGTTCATGTCGAGCGCGAGGCCCTCGGGCTTGCCCTCGACGATGTCGGTGAGGACGACGGTGTCGAACACGTCGTACTCGGCCAGCCGCTGCGCGGTCGTCGAGCCGTAGAACCCCGCTCCGACCACGGTGACCTTGCCACTACGTCCTGCCATGACCAGCACCTCTAATCTCGATTTGTCTCGGCGTCAAGACATCTGGGGCCACGGTACTGGACCCTGGAGCGGCTTCACGAGGGCGGGGGCACGGCGAGCGCCACCACGACCAGCGCGACGCCGAGCACCAGCATCGTGCCGACGTCGAAGGCGCGCCCGCGCACACGGAGCAGGCCGCTGCGCTCGGACGGGAGCAGGGCGCGCAACCACGCGCCGAGGATCACCGATGCCGCCAGCAGCAGGGTGCCGCGCCGGAAGCGGTCCAGCAGCACCACGACGGCCAGACCAGCGCAGACGCCGACGCACACCAGGATGAACGGCCACTCCCGGGCGAGCGCGTTACGAGTCTCGCCCCGCGCCATGGCGGTCACTCTACGGCTGCGAACTCCTGGCGCAGGGTGAACGCATGCGCGGTCGGTCCCTCGCGGTCCAGGCGGTCGAGCCGCTCGCGCGCTTCCGTCAGCGACGGCCGATGGCCGGCGGGCACCCACCACAGCACGAGGTGCCCACCGGTCATCGGGACGAACCAGTCACGGCGGCGGCGCAGCACGTCGACGTGCCCGGCTCCGAACACGTACGCGCGCAAGGCTGCCGCAGACGTCCAGACGCTCATGTTGACGATGAGGTCGTCGGCCCACGGTCGTACCGCCGTCGCGTTGCCCGACTCGTCCTGCAGCCGCCACACGAAGCCCGGGGCCGCCTCGGCCAGGGCGTTGACGGCGTCCAGCTGCGCGACGAAGTCGGCGAGCTGGACCGAGTCGATGGGCGCCGCGAGCCGTGCCACGTTGAGCTGCGCGAGCTCGTACGCCGCACCCTCAGTCAGCACACCCTCAGTCACCACAACCTCAGCCACCAATAGCTCAGTGGAAGAAGTGCCGGACACCGGAGAAGTACATCGTCACGCCGGCGGCCTCGGCCGCGGCCACCACCTCGTCGTCGCGAACCGAGCCGCCGGGCTGGACGACCGCTCGCACGCCGGCCCCCATCAGCACCTCGAGCCCGTCGGGGAAGGGGAAGAACGCGTCGGACGCACCGACCGAGCCGGTGACCCTCTCCTCGCCCGCCCGCTCGACCGCGAGCCGGGCCGAGTCGACCCGGTTGACCTGCCCCATGCCGACGCCCACGGTCGCGCCGTCCTTGGCCAGGACGATCGCGTTGGACTTCACCGAGCGGCAGGCCCGCCACGCGAAGGCGAGGTCGGCCAGCGTCGCCTCGTCCGCAGGTTCACCTGTCGCCAGCGTCCATCCGGTCGGGTCGTCGCCGTTCTCGTCGACGGTGTCGACGGACTGCATGAGCAGGCCGCCGCTGACCGTGCGCCACTCGACGCTCCGCCCCGGGTGCGGGCCGTCGCAGCGGAGCAGCCGGACGTTCTTCTTCTCCATCAGGAGGTACAGCGCGTCCTCGTCGAAGCCAGGTGCGACGACGACCTCCGTGAAGACGTCGCCCATCGCCTCGGCCATCGCCCGCGTCACGGGCCGGTTGGTCGCGACGACCCCGCCGTACGCCGAAACAGGGTCGCACTCGAACGCCTTGCGGTAGGCGCCGGCGATGTCCTTGCCGACCGCGATCCCGCAGGGGTTCGCATGCTTGATGATCGCCACGGTCGGCTCGGTGAAGTCGTACGCGGCCCGTCGCGCCGCGTCGGAGTCGACGTAGTTGTTGTACGACATCTCCTTGCCGTGCACCTGCTCAGCCTGCGCCAACCCGGGTGCGGCGTGCTCGGCCGCGTACAGGGCTGCCCGCTGGTGCGGGTTCTCGCCGTAGCGGAGCACCGCCTCGCGCGCCCATGCGGCGCCCACCCACGCCGGGAACACCTCGCCGCTCGGGTCGGGGGCGAGGACGCTCCCCATCCACGACGCGACCGCGATGTCGTACGAGGCGGTGTGCCGGAAGGCGTCGACCGCCAGCTGGGCGCGCTGGGCCAGCGTGAAGCCGCCACCCTCGACGGCCTCGAGCACCTCCGGGTAGCGGGCCGGAGAGACGACGATCGCGACGCTCGGATGGTTCTTGGCCGCGGCCCGGACCATCGTCGGACCGCCGATGTCGATCTGCTCGACGCACTCGTCCGGCGTCGCCCCGGAGGCGACCGTCGCCGCGAACGGGTACAGGTTCGAGACGACCAGCTGGAAGGCCTCGATGCCGAGCTCGGCGAGCTGGGCGGCGTGCTCGGGCTTGCGCAGGTCGGCGAGGATCCCGGCATGCACCTTGGGGTGCAGCGTCTTGACCCGCCCGTCGAGGCACTCGGGGAAGCCGGTGAGGTCCGAGACCTGGGTCACCGGGATCCCCAGTGCTGCGATCGTCGCCGCCGTCGACCCGGTCGAGACGATCTCCACGCCGGCCGCGTGCAGGCCCTGGGCCAGCTCGGCCAGCCCGCTCTTGTCGTACACGCTGACGAGGGCACGTCGGACGAGAAGACGTTCGGTGCTCACGGGATGGTGACCTTCCTGCCGTTGACGGACCAACCTGAACGGGCCATGCGACCGACGGAGTCGACCAGCAGCGAGCGTTCCACGGTCTTGATGCGCTCGTGCAGCGACTCCTCGTCGTCGCCGTCGAGGACGTCCACCGCAGCCTGCGCGATGATCGGGCCCGTGTCGACCCCGGCGTCGACGAAGAACAGCGTGCACCCCGAGACCTTGACGCCGTGAGCGAGGGCCTCGGCGGGGCCGTGCATGCCGGGGAACGCGGGCGACAGCGCGGGGTGGGTGTTGACGCAGCGACCCTCGAACCGCGCGAGGAACGCCGGCCCGGTGAGCTTCATGAAGCCGGCGAGCACGACGAGGTCCGGCTCGTATCCGGCTACCGCGTCGGTCAGCGCCACGTCCCAGGCCGCCCGGTCGGCGAAGTCGCCCACCGGGAGGACGAACGTCGGCACTCCCGAACGCTGGGCGCGCTCGAGGGCGGGGATGCCGCCGCGGTCCGCACCCACCGCCACGACCGAGGCGCCGTACGAGGGGTCAGTCGACGCGTCGAGCAGGGCCTGCAGGTTGCTGCCGGCGCCAGAGACGAGGACGACGAGCCGGCGAGGGGGTGCGACCACGATGCCGAACGATATCGGCCAGCCCGCGGACCCGGCGCGCCGCCCGTGCGAAGAGCTCGGCGTGCCGGTCGGCCTCCCACGCCACGGCCGCAGCGAGGAAGCCCACCTCGAGGGCGGCAACGGCACCGACGCGCACCGCGTCAGGGCCCAGCTCGGACATCCGTACGGCCCCCAGGGAACCCGACGAGAGCCACGAGAGGATCCCCAGCGCCGCCCCGGCGAGGACGCCCGACGCGAGCGCCTCGGCGACCGTACGACCCGTGGTCTCGGCCGGGCGGCGCGCGGCCAGGACCCCGATGGCCACACCGGCCAGCAGGGGGATGGCGAGCGCGAGCAAGGACGCGGAAGGGGCATGACCGGTGGCGGGCAGCCCGCCGATCAGCGGGAACGCGGGTACCGGCCCGAGGGCGATCCCGGCCGGTGCCACCGATGTGCCGATGCCCACCGCGAACCCGGGCCCGACCGCGTAGGCCGCGGCCCACACCACGGCTGTGGGGACGAAGAGGACGCCGAGAGCCAGCAGGACCAGCCCGCCGAGCGCTCCCGCCTGCAGCGAGCGGGTGAGGGTCAGCACCCGGTCGAAGTGCCAAAGGATCGACGCCGTCAGCAGGAGGGCTCCGCCGCCCAGCAGCACCGCGAGCCCGGCGAGCGCGCCGCGAAGCACGTGCGGCAGCGGCTCCGGGAGCAGCGCCGCGACGGCCGGCCACAGCTGGGCACCGCCGAGGACGCCCGCACCCCCGGCGACGACCGAGAGGACGACCGACCCGAGCAGCAGCGAGGGGACCTCTGCGCCCAGCCCCGCGTTGCTGGCGAGCGAGCTGACCACGGCCACCGAGACGACGTAGACCGCCGAGAGGGTCGCCGTCGCCGCGACCGCCGCCGGCACGGCCTCGACCGAGACCCGGCCGGCCCACCGCCCGCAGCGGTGCAGCGCGACCGCGGGCAGCGCGACCAGGCCGAGCGGTACGAGACTGAGCGCCCCGAAGGAGGTCGCGAGCGTCGCGTGCTGGGCGGCCAGCCAGGCGAGGACGCCCCCGCGGGCCGCGTCGACGGCAGCGACCCCGCTGTGCGGCGCGAGGGCCCAGGCGATCACCACTGGAACGACGATCGCGGCGAGTCCGAGCGCTCCCGCCCACACCGCCGCGACAGCGCCCGACGCGAACGGCGACCGCAGGACCGCCGCCGTCGTGCTCCCGGTGGGTGCGCGCTCGAGCTGGACCGTCACGTGACGCATCGTGCCAAACCGGGCACGTCCGGTCCGGGAGCCGCGCCGCGCGGCGGCCTGGTTACGCCTCGGGCGTCATGCGCCGCTGACGAGCTCGCGGAGCAGGCGCGCGGTCTCGGACGGGGTCTTGCCGACGCGTACGCCCACCGCCTCGAGCGCCTCCTGCTTGGCCAGCGCCGTACCCGACGAGCCGGACACGATCGCGCCCGCGTGCCCCATGGTCTTGCCCTCCGGGGCGGTGAAGCCGGCGACGTAGCCGATCACGGGTTTGGTGACGTTGGCGCCGATGAAGGCCGCCGCCCGTTCCTCGGCGTCGCCGCCGATCTCGCCGATCATGACGATCGCGTCGGTGTCGGGGTCGTCCTGGAAGGCGGCTAGGCAGTCGATGTGCGTGGTGCCGATGATCGGGTCGCCGCCGATGCCGACGGCGGTCGAGAAGCCGAGGTCACGCAGCTCGTACATCATCTGGTACGTCAGCGTGCCCGACTTGGAGACCAGCCCGATGCGGCCGGGGCCCGAGATCGTGCCCGGGATGATGCCGGCGTTCGAGCGGCCCGGGCTGATCAGCCCGGGGCAGTTCGGCCCGATCAGCCGCGTCGTACCGGTGTCCACGGCGTGCTGGAAGAACTCGGCCGTGTCGCGCACCGGGATGCCCTCGGTGATGACGACGCACAGCGGCACGCCGGCGTCGATGGTCTCCAGGACGGCGGCTTTGGCGAACCGAGGGGGTACGAACACGACGGACACGTCGGCGCCGGTGGCCTTGACCGCCTCGCCGACCGAGCCGTAGACGGGCACGGTCACACCGTTGCCCGCGTCGACCTCGACCCCACCCTTGCCGGGCGTGACACCGGCGACGATGTTCGCCCCGGACGCGACCATGCGGCGGGCGTGCTTGGTGCCCTCGGAGCCCGTGATGCCCTGGACCAGGATCCTGGAGCTCTCGGTGAGGAAGATCGCCATCGTGAGTCGTCCCGTTCCCTAGTTCGCCATCGAAGTCTGAGCGAGCTGGGCCACCCTGCGGGCGGCACCGTCCATGGTGTCGACGAGCTCGACGAGCTCGTGCGCGGCCTCTGCCAGGATGCGTCGGCCTTCGTCGGCGTTGTTCCCGTCCAGCCGTACGACCAGCGGCTTGTCGATCGCGTCGCCGCGCTCCGCCAGCATCGCCAGGGCCTGCACGATGCCGTTCGCGACGGCGTCGCAGGAGGTGATGCCGCCGAAGACGTTGACGAGCACCGCCTTGACCTCGTCGTCGGACAGGATGATCTCCAGGCCGTCGGCCATGACCTGGGCGGATGCGCCGCCGCCGATGTCCAGGAAGTTGGCGGGCCGCACGCCGCCGAAGTCCTCGCCCGCGTAGGCCACGACGTCCAGCGTGCTCATCACCAGACCGGCACCGTTGCCGATGACCCCGACCGAGCCCTGCAGCTTGACGTAGTTCAGGCCCTTCTCCTTTGCCCGCTGCTCGAGCGGGTCGGTCGCCGCCGAGTCGGCGAGCTGCTCGTGCTCGGGGTGCCGGAAGCCGGCGTTCTCGTCGAGGGTGACCTTGCCGTCGAGCGCGACGACCCTGCCGTCCGGCGTCTTCACCAGCGGGTTCACCTCGACCAGCGTGGCGTCCTCGGCGGACAGCACCGTCCACAGCTGCTGCAGGATCTCGACGACCTGGTCGCGCACGTCAGGACCGAAGCCGGCCGCGTCGGCGATCTCCGCCGCCTTCGCCGCGTCGACGCCGGTCACCGCGTCGACCGCCACCTTCGCGAGCGCGTCCGGCCGCTCGACAGCCAGCTGCTCGATCTCCATGCCGCCCTCGACCGAGGCCATCGCCAGGTACGTACGGTTGGAGCGGTCGAGGAGGAACGACACGTAGTACTCGCTGTCGATGTCGCTGGCCGCCGCGATCAGCACCCGCTGCACGGTGTGGCCCTTGATGTCCATCCCGAGGATGTCCGTCGCACGCGCGAACGCCTCGTCGGGGTCTGCGGCCAGCTTGACGCCGCCGGCCTTCCCGCGGCCCCCGGTCTTGACCTGGGCCTTGACCACGACCGCGCCGCCGAGCCGCTCGGCGACCGCGCGGGCCTCCTGCGGCGTGGCTGCGACCTCGCCGGGCAACGTCGGCACCCCGTGCTTGGCGAACAGGTCCTTGGCTTGGTACTCGAACAGGTCCACCCGGCACTCCCGTCATGCGAACGTACCTGCGTCCGAACGCGTCCGAACGTGCGACGCGGCTTTCCGGCGCAGCGTAGACCGCGCGGTCCAACGCTCAGCGAGCGGGTACGTGCTCGCGGACCCACGCCACGATGTCGGCCATCGGCGTACCAGGAGTGAAGACCATGGCCACGCCCATCGCCTCGAGCGCGGTGACGTCGTCGTCAGGGATGATTCCGCCGCCGAAGAGCACGATGTCCTCCGCCGAGCGCGCCTTCAACAGGTCGAGCACCCGGGCGAACAGCGTGAGGTGCGCCCCCGAGAGCACCGAGAGTCCGATGGCGTCGGCGTCCTCCTGGATCGCCGTCTCGACGATCTGCTCAGGCGTCTGGTGCAGCCCGGTGTAGATCACCTCCACGCCCGCGTCGCGGAGCGCCCGCGCCACGACCTTGGCGCCGCGGTCGTGCCCGTCGAGCCCGGGCTTGGCCACGACCACTCTCAGCTGAGCGTTGCCGGCCATCCACACCTCCTCGACGGGTACAGCCGGGCCGCATACCTGACGATCCGGAGAGTAGCGAACGACTTTCCTGGCGTTTCGACAGGCCTTCGTTCGACGGCGCAGCTACTTTGGTGGCACCGCTGGTCGACGAGCCCGGAAGGGGGCGATGGCGCCCGTGCACCCGTTCGGTCGCGCGCGCGACGTCGCCGCGGCCGCCTCCCGTACCGCCAAGGCGGCCGCCATCGAGCTCACCTGGATCGGCGCCCACATCGTGCTGTACCCCCTCGGGGTGGTCGAGGAGAAGACCCGGGCCAAGGCCGACCGGTACTCCCTGCACGACCTCTCCCCCGGCCACCGCGGCCTGCTGATCGGCGACGTCGAGGCGGCGGGGACGCCGATCGTGCTCATCCACGGTGTCGTCGACAACCGGTCGATCTTCACCGTGCTCCGTCGGGGGCTGCGGCGCCGCGGGTTCGGGCAGGTCCAGTCGCTCAACTACAGCCCCCTCACCGACGACGTGCGCGACGTCGCACGGCGCCTGCAGGACGTCGTCGAGGCGGTCTGCGCCGAGACCGGGTACGAGCGCGTCCACCTGATCGGGCACTCCATGGGCGGCCTGGTCGCTCGCTACTACGTGCAGCGCATGGGTGGCGACGAGCGGGTCCACACCGTCGTCACGCTGGGCACGCCGCACAAGGGGACGTACGCGGCCCGGCTGGTGCCGCATCCCGTGGCCCGCCAGCTGCGGCCGGGCAGCGAGCTGATCGCCGAGCTCACCGAGCCCGCCGAGGGCTGTCGTACCCGCTTCGTCGCCTTCTGGTCCGACCTCGACCAGGTGGTCATCCCGTCCAGCTCGGCTCGCCTCGAGCACCCAGACCTGTTGGCCCGCAACGTGTTCATCAGCGGCGTCGCCCACCTGTCGCTGCCGATCGACGGGCGCGTCGTGCACGAGATCGGCACCACGCTCGCCCATCTCGACGTCGACGGCCACACGCTGACCTCGGCGACCGTCACCCCGATCGGGCCCGATGTTCTGGCCCGCGCAGCAAGCCGCAAGCCCCGCCACCCGAGAGGCGAGACCGCCGCTCGCTAGAGCTTGTCGACCGGGGCGTAGCGCAGCAGCAGGCGCTTGACGCCGTTCGTACCGAAGTCGATCGTCGCCTCGGCCTTCTCGGCGAGCCCGGCCGTCGAGACGACGGTGCCCATCCCGAAGGTGTCGTGCGTGACGCGGTCACCGGGCTCGAGGGCGATCACCACGCGGTTGCCCGGCGACCGCGTCGTCGGCCGCCACGCCAGGGCCGCCGCCGCCGGCTGGGACGTCACTGTCGACGCCACCCGCTCCCACTCGAGCAGCTCCTCGGGCACCTCGTCGAGGAACCGCGACGGCGGGTTGTACGAGGGCGCGCCCCACGCCGCGCGCACGACGGCCCGTGAGAGGTAGAGCCGGCGCCGGGCCCGCGTGATGCCCACGTAGGCCAGCCGTCGCTCCTCCTCCAGCTCCTTGGGGTCTCCCAGTGCGCGCATGTGGGGGAACACGCCGTCCTCGAGACCGGTCAGGAAAACGACGGGGAACTCGAGCCCTTTGGCCGTGTGCAACGTCATCAGGGTCACGACCCCGCCGCCGTCGCCGTCGGGGTCGGGGATCTGGTCGGCGTCGGCGACCAGCGACACCTGCTCGAGGAAGTCGGCGAGGGTCCCGTCGGGGTTGGCCTCCTCGAACTCGCGGCAGACTGCCTCGAGCTCGCCGATGTTCTCGGCCCGAGTCTCGTCCTGCGGGTCGGTCGACGCCTGCAGCTCGGCGAGGTAGCCGGTCTGCTCCATCGCCGCAACGAGCACCGTCGCCGGCCCCGAGCCGGCTTCGACCAGCGTGCGCAACGACTCCATCAGCCGGTTGAACGCCTCGATCGCCGCCAGCGAGCGGGGGTTGATGCCCGGCGCCTCCGCGGCGCGCGCGAGTGCCGCGTTGAACGGGATCCGCTCCCGCTCGGCCAGCACGGTCACGCAGGCCTGCGCCCGGTCACCGATCCCGCGCCTCGGGGTGTTCAGGATGCGCAGCAGGGACACCGCGTCGTCCGGGTTGGTGAGCACCCGCAGGTAGGCCAGCGCGTCACGCACCTCGCGCCGCTCGTAGAACCGCACGCCGCCGACGACCTTGTACGGCAGGCCGACCCGGATGAAGACCTCCTCGAACACCCGGCTCTGCGCGTTCGTCCGGTAGAAGACCGCGACGTCGGACGGCTTCGCCTCACCCTTGTCGGTCAGCGAGTCGATCTCGGAGGCGACGAACGCGGCCTCGTCGTGCTCGTTGTCCGCGACGTAGCCGACGACCGAGCTGCCCGCCTCGGAGTCGGTCCACAGGTTCTTGGGCTTGCGCGCCGAGTTGCGGCTGATCACCGCGTTGGCCGCCGAGAGGATGGTCTGCGTCGACCGGTAGTTCTGCTCGAGCAGGATCGTCGTCGCGTCCGGGTAGTCCTCCTCGAACTGCAGGATGTTGCGGATGCTCGCGCCGCGGAACGCGTAGATGGACTGGTCGGCGTCGCCGACGACGCACAGCTCCGCCGGCGGTACGTCGGACAGCCCGTAGCCGACCAGTTCCCGTACCAGCACGTACTGCGCGTGGTTGGTGTCCTGGTACTCGTCCACCAGCACGTGCCGGAACCGGCGGTGGTAGTGCTCGGCGACCGCGGGGAAGGCCTGCAACAGGTTGACCGTCGTCATGATCAGGTCGTCGAAGTCGAAAGCGTTGGCCTCGCGCAGCCGGTCCTGGTAGCGCTTGTACGCCTCCGCAACCGTCTGCTCCATATGGTTGGCCGCGGTGCGCGTGTAGGTCTCGTGGTCGACCAGCTCGTTCTTGAGGTTGCTCACCTGCGCGGAGAACGAGCGCGGCGGG
>DAIPJR010000040.1:0-11571 GCA_036770165.1 Actinomycetes bacterium
CGAGCCGGCAAGAGCGCCGACGAGAGCCAGGCCGGCGACCGCTCGAGTGCCACGGGCCAGCTCGGTGGGAGCCCGTCGGGGCTCTGCGCCCTGGCTGAGCAGCTCCACCTCGTCGGTCATGGCAGCGTCGCCGTCCTCAGGCCGTGCTGGTGGCCGTGAAGGCAGGGACGAGGGTCGGGTCCAGCTCGCGCAGGTGCGGCGGGTCGGCGCCCTGGCGGCTGCAGGTGAAGCTGGCCACGGCGACCGCAGCGGTGACGGCGTCGCGCAGCGCCGGCCCGTCCCCCAGGTCGTCGCGGCCGAGCCCGGTCGACGTCCACGCGGTCAGGAACGCGCCCCCGAAGGCGTCGCCGGCGCCGACTGTGTCCACGACCTCGACGGCAGGTACTGGGACGACGTACTCGGCGGAGTCGGTGAGCACGTGCACGGCGCGCGCGCCGTCGGTGAACAGGACGACAGGGACCCCGGACGCCACGAGACCGCGGGCGGCGACGACGGCCTCGACGCCGGGCTCGAGGTACTCGAGGTCGTCGCCGCTCACCTTGACGACGTCGGCACGCTCGAGGATGCGCCGGATGCGCGCGCGGTAGGGCTCGTCCTCGCTCAGCACGGCCGGTCGGCAGTTGGGGTCGACGAAGACGAGGACGTGGTCGTCGACGTGCCCGAGCAGCCCTTCGAGCGTGGTCGCGACGGGTTCGAGGAGCAGGCCGAGCGTCCCGATGTGGAAGGCCTTCGTCTGCGCGGGCAGGCCTTTGACCACGTCACCGGGAAGGAGGCCGGCGGCCGACGTGCCGACCGTGTAGAAGATGTAGCTGGCGGCGCCGCCCGCATCGAGCTCCGCGACGGCCAGCGTGGTGGGGTCCGCGGTCGAGACGGCCAGGCCGAGGTCGACACCGTCCTCCTCCAGGCGGGCGCGCAGGTCGCGGCCGAAGTGGTCGGTCGAGAGCCGCCCGAGGAACGCGCTGCGCCCCCCGAGCCGCGAGATCGTGCGCGCGGCGTTGTACGGGCCGCCACCGGGGTTGGCGGTGAGGCCGCCGTCGGTCGCGACGATCAGGTCCACGAGTGCCTCGCCGGCCACCACGATCATGGGCGCGAGGATAACTTCACCGGCAGGCCCTGAGCAGTGCGGACGCCCAGGCTGCCGCGAAAGTGCTGCCGAGCTCTCCGTCGACGAGCGCCTGGCTGTCCGAGACGGTGACGTGCAGGGGCAGCGCGGGTGCCGGTGCCTGCGCCTCTGACGAACAGCTGCGGATGGTCCAGCGCACCTTCACCGACGACGTGCCCCCGCCCTCGACCACCGCGCCTCCGGACGTCACGACGGTCGGTACGAAGGTGACAGCCGGCGAGCCCGGGTCGAGCAGGCGTACCACCGCGTCGAACCCGGCGGAGTCGTGCAGCGTCACCACGGCGTCCACCTCGGGCAGGGCTCCGGCCGCCCGTGGCCCCCCGCGGAGGCTGCCGACCGCCGAGGTGACGGCGCGGGTCGCGTCGGGCGGCTCGCAGGCCGCATGCCTGGCCTCGTCCCAGTAAGCGCCCAGTGCGGAGACGTCCAGCGTCTGTGCCCGCGACGTACCGGTGTCCGTCTGTGTCATGAGCTCGAGACGGCTCACGGCGGCACCGGCGAGGACCGTGCTGCAGTCGACGCGGGTACGGACGAAGACCTCGGTCGGTACGCCGTGCCGCAAGGTCACGTTGGCCGTCGTACCCGCGGTCAGCCCGCCCGCCCCGGCGTCGGGGTAGGCCCCCGGCTGCGGCACGCGTCCGTCCACGACGCGTACCGGTGTCGGCCCCGCGTACGTGACCCGAAGGAACAGCAGCACGTGCCCCGCGAACGCGATGAACGAGTGGTCCGCCGCCGCCGTCGAGACCGTGAGGTCGTGGTAGACGGGTACGGACGAGGGGAACCCGTCCGGCGACGGGCACTCGACGATGGTGGCGGGCCCTGCGGTGCGCGCCGCCCCGGCTGCGGACGTGGCCGCGTCCGGGCGAGCGGCCAGCCACACCGCCACCGACGCGGTTGCGGCGAGCGCGAGGTAGCCGACCACGCGCAGCGCGCGCGGTGCCCGGCGCGGGGGCCGGAGCGGGCCGTCGGGCTCGCGTCCCTGGCCGATCACCTCGATCGGGGGACTGTCGCTCATCGGCGGGCTCGCACGGCGGTCACTGACAGACACGGTAGCTCCGGTCACGGAGAACGGCGCCTCCTGCAGGGAGGCGCCGTCGCCGACCCCGTGGCGCGGTGACCAGCGTGCAACCGCAATACGCCGGCCGGGCAAGCCCGGCCTGACGGCCCGTTACGTGGGCAGGTCCGCCGCGTGGGTGATCCGGCCACAAGGTCCGCGGAGCGCGGGGCCCATCAGCGTGCCGTGGTCTCGCGTTCCGCGGTCCCTTCGTACACCTCGCGGGACGACGGCGGAACCCCCACTCGCACCCCAATCAAGGTCAGCTGGCTCAAGGTCAGCTGGCTCAAGGTCAGCTGGCTCAAGGTCAGCTGGCCTTGCGGGACAGTCGGCGGCCGGCGTACCAGACCACGCCAGCGGCGGCCGCCGCGCCGACGGTCGCCAGGGCGACCCGGCGCGGGGGCAGCTCCTGCGCCCGGCGCCGGCGCAGCGCCACCGGCGTCGCGAAGTCCAGCACCGGCCACTCCCGGCGGATCGCCTCGGCGCGCAGGGGCTTGTCGGGGTTGACGGCGTACGGGTGGCCGACGGACTCCAGCATGGGGAGGTCGGTGAACGAGTCCGAGTAGGCGAAGGACCGGGCGAGGTCGTAGCCGTGCTGCACGGCCAGGTCGCGGACGGCGTCAGCCTTGGCCTGTGCGTAGGCGTAGAACGCGATCTCACCGGTGTACTTGCCGTCCTCGACGACCATGCGCGTGGCGACGATGTGGTCTGCGCCGAGCATGTCGCCGATCGGTTCGACCACCTCGCTGCCCGAGGTGCTGACGATGACCACGTCACGGCCGGCCGCGTGGTGGTCGGCGATGAGCTGCACCGCCTCCTCGTAGATCGTCGGGTCGATGAGGTCGTGGACGGTCTCGGCGACGATCCCGCGTACCTGCTCGACCGGCCAGCCGGCGCAGAGCTCCTGCAGGTAGGACCGCATCCGCTCCATCTGGTCGTGGTCGGCGCCGCCGAGCAGGTAGACGAACTGGGCGTACGCGCTGCGCAGGACGGCACCTCGGTTGATCAGCCCGCCCTTGTAGAAGGGCTTGCCGAAAGCGAGCGAGCTCGATCTCGCGATGATCGTCTTGTCGAGGTCGAAGAACGCGGCGGTGCCGGTCGTCCGGGGATCGCTCACGGTCCCGAGTCTAGGCCGCTGGGCCGGATGGGTGATTCTGTCCGCCAAAGGCTGGATTACGCGCTTGTGGGCGGTTTGTGTTGCCGATGAAGGGGTAAGCCAGGGCACGAGGCACCAGTGCCTTCCTGCTCCTGGTGCCCTGACGGTCGGACCCAACCCCCCCGGTTCCGACCGCGCGACGACCCCGCCCACCCCCCAGGGCCGGGGTCGTCGCTTTGTCCGGGCCAGAGGCTGGACGTGCGCCTCGCGCCGTCGTCCACAGGCCGGCGTGACGACTGGGTTGTCCCCAGGTTCTGGCGGTGGGCTTCCGGCCGCGTACGGGTGCGCCGCACGGTGGTCGCGTCCCTGCACGTACCAAGGGATGCCGCCGACCGCGAGGAGTCACGTTGTCCGACATCGCCCGGTCCGACACCGCCCGGTCCCAGATGGCCGCCGTATCCGAAGATCCGGGGCGGACCCTTGTCGTCTCCGCCGACGAGGGGCTCGTCGACGACCTGCTCCGGCTGGCGTCCGCCGCCTCGGTCGAGCTCGTGGTCGTGCCCGAGGCGGGAGCTGCACGCGGCACGTGGGGCGGGGCACCCCTCGTCCTGGTCGGTGACGACCAGGCCGCAGCCGTGATCGATGTCGGGCTGCCGAGGCGGCGCGGGGTCGTCGTCGTGGGGCGCGCCCTCGACGATCCCGCCATCTGGCAGCGCGCGGTCTCGGTCGGCGCCGAGCAGGTCGCTTTCCTGCCGGAGGCCGAGGGGTGGCTGGTCGACCGGCTCGCCGACTCGGCGGACGTGGGTGCGACCGGTCTGGTCCTGTGCGTCGTGGGTGGGCGTGGTGGCGGCGGGGCCACGACGCTCGCCGCGGCCCTCGCCTTCGCCGGCCTCCGCCGCCGGATGCGCACGTTGCTCGTCGACGCCGACCCTCTCGGCGGTGGCATCGACCTTGTCCTCGGCGGGGAGGACGCGCCGGGTCTGCGCTGGCCTGATCTTGCGTCCGCCCGTGGGCGCGTCGCCCCCTCGGCGCTGAGCGCGTCGTTGCCCGAGGTCGACGCGCTGACCGTCCTCTCCTGGGACCGGGGCGACCTCCTGGAGGTCGGCGCCGACGCCATCAGCTCCGTCCTGGCGGCCGGTGCCAAGGCGGCCGACCTCGTGGTGGTCGACCTGCCGCGGCGTACCGACCCGGCCGCCGAGGTGGCGCTCGCGATGGCCGACCGCTGCTTCCTCGTGCTGCCCGCCGAGCTGCGAGCCATCGCTTCGGCCGGCCGCGTGGCCTCCGGCATCGCCGGCCTGACCTCGGACCTGCGGGTGGTCGTGCGCGGGCCGGCGCCGAGCGCGCTCGATGCCGAGGTCGTCGCGCAGGCGCTCGGGCTCCCGCTCGCCGGTCGGTGCCGCCCCGAGCCGGGGCTCGCGTCCGCGCTCGAGAGGGGCGACCCGCCCGGCCGGACCCGCGGGCCGCTGGCCACGCTGGCCGATGCGCTCCTTGCCGATGTCGCCGGGAGTCGATCGGCGCCGGGCTCGTGAGTGCGGTCGACCCCGCCCTGCTCGAACGGGTTCGGCAGCGCCTGGTGGGTGACCTGGTCGCAGATCCGGGATCCACCGTCGACGCCGACTCCACCGCGACCCGCGTGGCGGCCGCCCTGCGCCGGGAGGGGCGCGTGCTTGGTGACGCGGCGATGCTCGAAGTGGTGGCTGCCCTCAGCTCGGAGCTGACCGGGCTCGGCGTCCTCGAACCGCTGCTCGCCGACCCCGACGTCACCGATGTCCTGGTGCACGGTCCTCGTGAAGTCTGGGTCGACCGGGGTGCCGGCCTGGTCCGGACGGCGACCCGGTTGCCCGACGACGCTGAGGTCCGGCGGCTCGCGCAGCGGCTTGCCCTGACCGCCGGGCGCCGCCTCGACGACGCCGCCCCCTTCGTCGACGTACGGCTCGGCGGTGGGGTGCGGATGCACGCGGTCCTGGCGCCGGTCTCCACCGGAGGAACCTGCCTGTCGCTCCGCGTGTCCCGGCGCCGGTCCTTCACCCTCGACGAGCTGATCAAGGCCGGCACGGTGTCCGGCGCGGGCGCTGGGCTGCTGGCCGCGCTCGTCCAACGGCGCGTGTCGATGCTGCTGTCCGGAGGCACCGGCACCGGCAAGACGACGGTGCTCTCGGCGCTGCTGGGGAGGTTCCCTCCGACGAGCGCATCGTGGTCGTCGAGGACGTCGGCGAGCTGCGACCCGACCACCCGCACGTCGTCCACCTCGAGGCCCGCCCGGCCAACCAGGAGGGAGCGGGCGCGATCAGCCTGCGCGACCTCGTCCGTCAGGCGCTGCGGATGCGGCCCGATCGCCTGGTGGTCGGCGAGGCAAGAGGCGCCGAGGTTGTCGACCTGCTGGCTGCGCTGAACACCGGTCACGACGGCGGGTTCGGTACCGTCCACGCCGGCTCGAGCGTCGACGTCCCGGCCCGGCTCGAGGCGCTGGGACTCGCGGCCGGGCTGGGACGCGCGGCGCTGCACAGCCAGCTCGCCGCCGGTGTCGGCGCGGTGGTCCACCTGGTGCGCGACCCGGACGGTGTCCGTCGGGTGGCCGAGGTCTCGCTTCCCGGTCGCGACGAGAGCGGCCTCGTCCGCATCGAGGTCGGGGTCGAGCTGCCTCGCGGGCGGCCCGCCGTTCCGGGTCCTGCGTACGAGCGGCTCGTCGCTGTCACCGGGGGCGAGCCGTGAGCTCCGTGCCGAGGTTCGACCGATGAGCGTCGCCGGGTCGGGGCCCCTGCTCAGCGGCCTGCTCGCCGGTCTCGCGCTGCTGGCGTTCGCCCCGGGCCGTGTCGCCGCCACGCGCGTCGATCGGGTCAGACCGGTGTCCCGTGACCAGGTCGTGCGGAGCCGGTCGGCTCGGGCCCGGTCCGCCGGCCACGCCGTCGCTCGCTGGTTGCCGACCTCGTGGCCGCGTCCTGCGCGGAGCGGTCTCGACGCGACCTCGGCTGCGGTCATCGAGCTGCTCGACGGGTTGGCCGCCGAGCTGATGGCAGGGCGACCGCCCGCCGCTGCGCTCCGCCGGGTGGGTGCGGACGTGGACGACGACGTCCTCCGCTCGGGGCTGGCGCCGGTCCTCGTAGCGGCGAGCAGCGGGGCCGACATCGCGGCCGCGCTGTCGGTCGCCTCGGAGCTGCCCGGCTGCTTCGCGCTGCGCTGGCTCGCGTCCGCAGTGCGGGTGGCCGAGGCGACCGGTGCCTCGCTCGCCCTGGTCGTCGACCGGGTCGCGTCGAGCGCTCGTGCGGAGGCCGATCACCGCCGCGAGGTCGCGTCGTCGCTGGCCGCCCCGCGTGCAACGGCGCGGCTGCTGGCCGTCCTCCCGGTCGTGGGGCTGCTCATGGGTGAAGCGCTGGGTGCGCATCCGGTGGGGGTCCTCCTGGGCACACCGCCGGGTCTTGGCTGTCTGGCCGCGGGCCTGGCGCTGGAGCTGGCCGGCCTGCGCTGGACCGCGCGGATGGCGGCCGTGGCCGAACGCTCGTGACCGACGCCACCGCCGGCATCCTGGCCAGGGCGCTCGCGGCTGCGTGCGCCGGCCTCACGGTGCTGGTCTGGCCATCACGAGAGCGCCCGGGCGCCCGACTGGAGCGGCTGCTGGGTCGACGTGGGTCGCCGGCGCCAGGGCTGGAGGCGCAGCATCGTCCGAGACTGGCCCCCGGACCGGTCTCCGCGCTCGCCGCTCTCGCGGGCTGGCTGCTCGTGGGCGGGGCTGGCGGCATCGCCCTGGCCGCGGTGGTGATGGCCCTCCTGCCGCGATGGCTCAGCCGTCTCGAGCCTGCTGCGGCCCGTGCGGAACGCCTGAGGATCGTCGCGGACCTGCCCCTCGCCGTGGCCCTCTTGGCGACCTGCGTGACAGCGGGCGCCACCCCGGCGGCTGCCCTGGCCTCGGTGGGGGAGGCGGTCGACGGTCCGCTCGGCCGGCGCCTCGATCGGGTTGCCGCGACCATGCGGCTCGGTGGCCGTCCCGCGGCGGCGTGGGGTGAGCTCCTCTCCGACGAGGGGCTGGCACCGCTCGCTCGCAGCCTCGTCCGCTCGCTCGACTCCGGGGCGCCGATGGGGCCCTTGCTGGACCGCACGGCTCGGGATCTGCGAGCCAGGCGGCGGGCCGCCGCAGAGGCTGCCGCTCGTGCGGTGGGTGTCAGAGCTGTCGTCCCGCTCGGTGCCTGCTTCCTGCCGGCGTTCGTCCTGCTCGGCGTCGCGCCGACCGTCTGGGCGGTCGCCAGCCAAGCCTTCGCCCATGGTGCGTGACGTCGTCCACAGCTGGCCGATGTCCTCGAGATGTCCACAGGACCGACGTCGACCGGTCGGCGCTGGTGGGTCTCGGGGGAAGGTGGTCGAGCGGTCCGCAGGGCCGTCCGCACCGGCCGGCCGCCGGTTCGCGAGGAGGTCCGACGATGCGCTGCACCTGGCGCGCCTGGTTCCGGGCAGGCGCCGACAACGGGATGTCGACGGCGGAGTACGCGATCGGCACGGTGGCCGCATGCGCTTTCGCGGGGCTGCTGCTGAAGATCCTCACCTCGCCCGAGATGGCCGGCCTGCTCCAGGGCGCCATCAAGCGGGCCTTCTCCTTCGTGTTCTGACGATGATCGACATGGGGCGCGCCGCGCGGGCCGATGATCGGGGTTCGGTCACCGCGGAGACGGCCGTCGTGCTCCCAGCACTCGTCCTCGTGATGGTCGTCCTGCTGGGTGTGGCCCACCTGGTCGGGGGTCAGCTCTCCGTTGAGGATGCCGCGCGGATCGGGGCGAGGGCTGCGGCGCGCGGGGAGTCCGACAGCGTGGTGGCCCGGTTGGCCGACTCGGTCGCGCCGGCGGGCTCCGACGTTGCGGTCGTCCGAGCGGGCGGGCTGGTGACCGTCTCGGTTCGGGCCGTCGTCCGTCCCACGGGCCCGACCGCCCGGTTCGTCCCGTCGATCGCCTTGGCGGCTCGGGCTGTGGCCGCTGACGAGTCGGTCCTCTCCTCTGGTTCGCCTCCCGAGGGGTCGGGTTCGCCATGAGGCGACCGCGCGGCCGGAGCGGACCCGCGACGGGCCACGAGCGAGGGTCGAGCACGATCTGGGTCCTGGCGTGCGTCCTGCTGACGGCCGCCGCCTCCGTGGTCGTCCTGACCTCCGGTTTCGTCACCGTCGACCGGGCTCGTGCAGCGTCCATCGCCGACGAGGCAGCTCTCGCTGCGGCCCGGCATGCAGTCCAGGGGCCCGACCAGGCCTGCGCGTGGGCCCGCCGGGTGGCGCGGGCCTCGGCGGCCACGGTCAGCCGATGCCGGGTCGCGGTCGACGACTCGGTCTCGGTCGAGGTCTCCGTCCCGCTCCTGGGACCACTGGCGCGGTTGCCGCCGGTGACCGTCAGGGCGCGCGCCGGCCCGCCAACACCTCGGTGAGCAACCGCACGGCGCCGGCCTTGTCCAGGGGCTCGTTTCCGTTGCCGCACTTCGGTGACTGCACGCACGAAGGGCAGCCCGCCGCGCAACCGCACGACTCGATCGCGTCGCGCGTCGCCGCCAGCCACTCGCCAGCGTGCTGGAACGCCCGCTCGGCGAAGCCGGCGCCGCCGGCATGCCCGTCGTAGACGAACACCGTGGGCAGGCCGGTGTCCGGATGCAGGGCGGTCGAGACACCGCCGATGTCCCAGCGGTCGCACGTCGCGAACAGGGGCAGCAGGCCGATGGACGCGTGCTCGGCGGCATGGGCGGCACCGGGAAGGTCGCCCAGGTCGACACCCGCCGCCTCGGCCCGGTCGGGCGGAAGCGTCCACCAGACGGCGCGCGTGCGCAGCTGTCTCACCGGAAGGTTCAACGGCTCCTCGCCGAGCACCTCGCCGGACACCAGCCGCCGGCGCAGGTACGACACGACCTGACCCGTCACCTCGACCTCCCCGAACGACAACGTCGCCCGACCCCAGGCCTCGGACTGACGGATGTCGAGCACCCGGAGGTCGGTCACCTCCCGGGCGTGGGTCGTGTAGTCGGGGCTGCTGGGCGATGCGAGCGCCACCGCGTCCGCCAGGTCCAGCGACGCCACGACGTAGGTCGCGCCCTGGTGGACGTACACCGCACCCACGTGGACCGTCCGGTCGGCGGCAGTCGGCTCCACAGTCCCGAGGAGGCGCCCGGTCTCCTCCTCGACGACCCGTACCGTGGCGCCGCCGATCCCGCGCAGGTCGGCGAGGTCGCTGGCCCGTTCCGGGCGGGTCCAGAACCACCCGGCCGGTCGCGCGCGAAGGAGCCCGCGGCGCACCAGGTCCGTGACCACCGCTGCCGCAGCGGGGCCGAAGAGCGCGAGGTCGTCCGTGGTCAGTGGCAGCTCGGCCGCGGCGGCGCACAGGTGCGGCCCGAGGACGTACGGGTTGTCGGGATCGAGCACGGTGGCTTCGACCGGCTGGCCGAACACCGCCTCCGGGTGGTGCACCAGGTAGGTGTCCAGCGGGTCGTCCCGGGCCACGAGCACGGCGAGCGAGTCCTGGCCGGTACGCCCGGCGCGGCCGGCCTGCTGCCACAGCGACGCCCGCGTCCCGGGCCAGCCGGCCATGAGCACGGCGTCGAGCCCGGCCACGTCGACGCCCAGCTCGAGAGCCGACGTCGCTGCGACGCCGAGCAGCCGCCCGGCCTGCAGGTCCGCCTCGAGGGCCCGACGTTCCTCGGGCAGGTACCCGGCGCGGTAGGCGGCCACCCGGTCGCCGAGCCCCGGCTCCACCTCGTCGAGCTGGCGCCGGGTGAGTGCGGCCACCGTCTCCGCACCGCGCCGGGAGCGAACGAAGGCGATGGTCCGCCGGCCCTCCACCACGAGGTCGGTCAGCAGGTCCGCGGTCTCGGCATGGACGGACCGCCGGACGGGGGCACCGTTCTCGCCGCGCAGCCCGGTCAGCGGCGGCTCCCACAGGGCGAACGCCAGCTCGCCCCGTGGCGACGCGTCCGACGTCACGGCCCTCACCGGGAGGCCGACCAGTCGCTCCGCCGAGCGGGCCGGGTCCGACACGGTGGCGGAGGCGAGGACGAACACCGGCGAGCTGCCGTACCGCTCGCACACGCGCCGCAACCGGCGCAGCACGGCGGCCACGTGCGAGCCGAACACGCCGCGGTAGACGTGGCACTCGTCGACCACGACGAACTGCAGCGATCGCAGGAACCCGGCCCAGCGCGCGTGCCCCGGCAGCAGCGAGTGGTGCAGCAGGTCAGGGTTGCTGAGGACGTACGACGCGTGCGCCCGGACCCACTCGCGCTCCTCGGTGACCGTGTCCCCGTCGTACGTCGCAGCCCGCACGCCGTCGAGGTCCAGGGCCAGCAGCGACCGGAGCTGGTCTGCGGCCAGCGCCTTGGTCGGCGCGAGGTACAGCACGGTCCCGCCCCGCCCGTCCCGAGCGGTCAGCCCCTCCCGCACCGCGGTCAGGGTGGGCAGCAGGTAGGCCAGCGACTTGCCCGAGGCGGTACCCGTCGAGACCACCACCGACCGCCCCGCCCGCGCCAGCTCGGCGGCCTCGACCTGGTGCTGCCACGGCGCTTCGACCCCGGCCGCCGCGAGGCGTTCCACGAGCAACGGATCCACCCACTGCGGCCACGGCGAGGTACGGCCGCCCCGAGCCGGTACCCGCTCGAGGTGAACCAGCCGAGCTGGCCGGCCGCCGACCCCGGCGAGACGCTCCACGACGTCGATCGCCGAGGGTTCGGTCCACTGGCGGGATGCGGTCACGGCTCGACCAGTCTGGCACCGCATGCGTGGTTGAATCTGTCCGGAACGAGTCGGCACCTCCTCGGAAGGAACATCGTGGACCTCTCCCTCGCGAACCGGACCGAAGGTGACAAGACCGTCGTCAGCGTCGGTGGTGAGATCGACGTCTACACCGCGCCCAAGCTGCGCGAGCAGATCGTGGCGCTGGTGGACGACGGCCGCTACCACCTGGTGATCGACATGGAGGACGTCGAGTTCCTCGACTCCACCGGCCTCGGTGTGCTCGTCGGCGGGCTCAAGCGGGTCCGCGCCCACGACGGCTCGCTGCGCCTCGTCTGCACCCAGGAGCGCATTCTCAAGATCTTCCGGATCACCGGCCTGACCAAGGTGTTCCCGATCCACGCGACAGTGGCCGAGGCCGTCGCGGCGCAGGACTAGGACCGGCGGGACCGGCGAGGCGACAGGGAGAGCGGGCGTGCCGACGGTCGAGCTCCGCTTCACGGCGCTGCCGGCCCATGTACGAACCGCCCGGCTCGTCGCGGTCTCGCTCGGTCGCCGAGCCGGCCTCGACGAGGAGGTCCTCGACGAGGTGCGCCTCGCCGTGGGAGAGGCCGCCACCC
>DAIPJR010000233.1:0-3665 GCA_036770165.1 Actinomycetes bacterium
CGTCCCTGTGCGCGTCTCGCTGCTCGGCACGGCCGGACGGTGCTCGACCTGACCGCGCACACTAGCGGCAGGCAGCCGTCTACGCTATCGCCGTGGCCACCACGATGCGCGACGTCGCCGCGCTCGCGGGCGTGTCGGTGAAGACCGTCTCGCGGGTGGTCAACATGGAGCCGCACACCCGCCCCGAAGTTGTCCGCCGCGTGCGCTCCGCGATCGCGGAGCTCGAGTGGGTGCCGAACGCCGCGGCGCGCACATTGCGGACCGGCCGGACCGGGCTCCTCGGCGTGGGCGTCGCCGAGCTGCGCCGACCGTACCTGGCCACGCTCGTCGAGGCGATCGTGGCGGAGGCTGACCGTCGCCGGATCGAGGTCGCGGTCGAGCCGACTCACGGGGACGCGCGTCGCGTTCGGGATCTCTTCGACTCCTGCGGCCCGGTGTTCGATGCTGTGGTGCACATTGGCGGCCTGCCGCCCGGCGTGGATCTCGGCGGCGCGCTCGAGGACCGGCCCGTTGTGGTTGTGCAGGGTGGCACCGAGCTGGCTGGGGTGGACCGCGTGGACGACGACGTGGTGGAGGCGGTCGTGCTGGTAGCCAGGCACCTGGCCGTGATGGGTCGCATGCGGCCCGTGCTCCTGGGACCCGACCGCGCGCGCCGGTCGGACGACGACCCAGACCGGCCGTCGAGGGCGATGCGCGGGGCGCTCGCCTCGGCGGGCATCGACGCCGACGCGGTGCTCGCGGTGGCCGTGGCGCGCCCTGCGGACCGCGGTGCCGGCGCGGCCGCGGCAGCTGCGGTGCTCGACGCGATGCACGACGTTGACGCTCTGCTGTGCGTGAACGACGAGGTGGCGCTGGGCGCGCTGCACGTGTTGGCGGCCCGCGGCCTGGACGTGCCCGGCCGCGTCGCGGTCATCGGCTACGACAACCTCGACGATGGACGCTTCTCCGCCCCCGCCCTCACCACGGTGGACCCAGGACCGCAGCGGCTCGCCCGGGTGGCCCTCGAGTTGCTTGCCGACCGGCTGGCAGGCACCGCCCCGCCCCACCCGCGCGTGGTGACGTCCCCCGTGGATCTGGTGCGCCGCGAGTCGACGCTCGGCGAGGTCCTGCTGTGAGGCGGCCGACGCTGGCCGACGTCGGTGCTGCCGCCGGTGTGTCCGCCAAGACGGTGTCCAACGTGCTGCTCGGCCGCTTGGGGGCGTCGGAGGCCACCCGCGCGGCCGTGCTGGCTGCCATCGAGCAGCTGGGCTACCGGGTCAACATGGCTGGACGGGGCCTCGTGTCGGGGCGCACCGGTCGCGTCGCCGTCGTCGTGCCCAACCTGTACCAGCCCTACTTCGCCGAGCTGGCTGAGCGCCTGATCCACGCGCTGGAGGAGCGGGGCTGCACCACCATGCTCCGCGTCGCGCACGATCGCGAGGCCGAGCTGGCCGCGGTGCTGGGGCCGACGACCGCGACGGTGGACGGCGTCATCGTGAGCCCCCACTTCCTCAGCGGAGACTCCCTCGCTGAGCGGACGCCGCCCCGCCCGGTGGTGCAGCTGGGCTCGGCGCCCACGCCGCTGCGCGACTGCGTCGTCATGGGGGAGCGTGCGGGCAGCGAGGCCATGACGCGGCACTTGCTGGAGTCCGGCCGACGGCGGATCGCGCTCGTGTGGAACAACGCTCCCGGCACTGCCCCGCAGGGGGACCGCTTCGAGGGCTACCTGGCTGCGCTGGCCGCCTACGGGGTGCCGCGCGACGATGCCCTGTTCGTCTCGGGCTCGGACTGGGACCGGCGGGCGTCGGGCTACGAGGCCATGGTCGGGCTGCTCCGGCAGAAGGTCGCGTTCGACGCCGCCCTGTGCGTCAACGACGCGATCGCGGTGGGGGCTCTGCGGGCGCTGCACAGCTTCGGGCGCCGCGTCCCGACCGACGTTGCGGTCACCAGCTTCGACGACACGGACGAGAGCGAATTCACCTCCCCGCCCCTGTCGTCGGTGAGTCCGGAGCAGCCGGTGATGGTCGAGGCGGCCGTCCGCATGCTCCTGGAACGGATCGACGGGTACGCCGGACCCGTTCGTGAGGTGCGCACCAACGCCCACCTGGTGCTGCGCGCATCGTCGCTGCCGGCCTGACAGCACCGCCCGCACGGCCGCCAGGTCCAAATTCTGTCTTGTGCTTGACAACGCTGAAGTATCTTGCCACCATCATCGCTGTCTTTAACGTTGAAGGAGCTCCCATGACCCGCGACCACGCGTCGTCCGCCGTGGACCTGGCCGCCCCGGCGGCGGTCGCTGCGGCCGTGCGGACCGCCGCGCCAGCCCTGCCGTGCGCCATGGTGGCCTGCCAGCAGCCGCTCGACCTGCGCGCGGTGCGCCTCTCCGAGCGCGGGCCGCTCGGCGCCTGGCAGCGGCTCAATGCCGAGGCCACTATCCCGCACTGCATCGAGCAGCTCGAGGTCTCGGGTGTGCTGGACAACTTCCGGCGGGTCGTGGGGGAGTCCTGCGCGCCCTACCGCGGCTTCGTCTTCGCTGACTCAGACCTGTACAAGGTCGTCGAGGCCGTGGCGTGGGAGATCGCCCGCACCGGGACGTCGGGGTTCGACGGCTGGCTGGACCAGGTGGTCGCGCTGGTCGCACGCGTGCAAGAGCCCAGCGGCTACGTGCAGACCTGGATCCAGGGCGTCCACCCGGAGAAGCGGTTTGCCGAGCTGGAGTGGACGCACGAGCTGTACGTGCTCGGCCACATGGTCCAGGCCGCCGTTGCGCTGGACCGGGCCTGCGGTCGCGACGACCTGCTCCGGCTGGCGCTGCGCTTCGTCGACCTCGTGGACCGGCGCTTCGGCCCCGGCCGCGAGGAGGGCATCTGCGGCCACCCGGAGATCGAGACCGCGCTCGTTGAGCTGTACCGGCACACGGGCGACCAGCGCCACCTCGACCTCGCGGCCGTCCTGCTCGACCGTCGGGGCCGCGGCCTGCTCCCGGTCGGGGCGCTCGGCGCCCGCTACTTCCAGGACCACCAGAGCGTCCGGGAGTCCACAGCGGCCGTCGGGCACGCCGTGCGACAGCTCTACCTGAACGCGGGGGTCACCGACCTCTACCTGGAGACGGGGGAGCCGGCGCTGTTGGCGGCCATGGACGCCCAGTGGGCCAGCGCCCACGAGCGCAAGATGTACCTCTCGGGCGCGTTCGGGTCACGGCACCGGGACGAGGCGTTCGGCGACGACTACGAGCTGCCCTCGGACCGCGCCTACGCTGAGACGTGCGCGACCATCGCGGACCTGCACTGGACCTGGCGGATGCAGCTGGCCGGAGGCGACGGGCGTCACGCGGACGTCGTCGAGCGTGAGATCCACAACGCCCTGGCCGCCTCAGTGGACGCCACGGGCACTCGGTTCTTCTACTCGAACCCGTTGCAGCTACGCCCGGACCGCTACTCGGAGGAGAACGCGCCGCGGGAGCGCACATCCTGGTACGCCTGCGCGTGCTGCCCGCCCAACATCGCCCGGACGGTCGCCCAGCTGAGCGCGTACGTCGCGTCGTCCACGCCCGACGAGCTGCGCCTGCACCAGTACGCGGACGCCGAGATTGACCTGCCGGCGCACCTGGGCCGCGGCACGCTCGTCGTCCGGACCGACTACCCCGCCACCGGGCGGGTGGAGCTGCACGTCGACGGGCTGGCCGA
>DAIPJR010000041.1:0-944 GCA_036770165.1 Actinomycetes bacterium
GCCGGTGCCGGGCTCCCCGTCGGGCCCTACGTCGTGCTGCGCGACCGCGACTGGGCGGGCACCGATCGCCAGGCCGCGTCGCTCGCGCACGTGCGGGCCAGCCTGGAGCTGCCCCTCTTCGTGAAGCCGGCACGGGCCGGCTCGAGCGTGGGCATCAGCAAGGTGAAGGACTGGGCCGACCTCGAGGCGGCGATCGAGGCGGCCCGCGTGCACGACCCCAAGGTCGTCGTCGAGCACGGGCTCACCGGCCGCGAGATCGAGTGCGGGGTGCTCGAGGCGGTCGACGGGCTCGGTGTCGATACCAGCGTGTGTGCCGAGATCCGCGTCCACGGCGGGCACGAGTTCTACGACTTCGAGGCGAAGTACCTCGGCGACGACGTGACCGAGCTCGTCGTACCGGCCGATCTCGACGCGACGCTGTCCGACCACGTCCGCGACCTGGCGGCGCAGGCGTTCCGCGCGCTCGAGTGCGAGGGGTTCGCCCGTGTCGACTTCTTCGTCGGCGCGGACGGCACGGTCACGGTCAACGAGGTCAACACGATCCCGGGCTTCACGCCGGTCTCAATGTTCCCCCTCGTCTGGGCGGCGTCCGGGCTCGACTACCCGGCCCTGGTCGACCGGCTGATCGCGTCGGCGCTGCGCAAGCGCCACGGGCTGCGCTGATCGCGGTGCCGGTCCGTACGCGTCCTGGTTCCCGGTTCCTGGCGGTCGCCGGTCTGTGGCTGGCCGGCGCGGTCGTCATCGGCCTGGTGGTCGCGCTCGTCGCGCACGCGTCCGGATCCGGCGGCACGGCCAGTGGCACCATCGTGTCCGGGAACACGACCGTTCGGATGCCCAGCACTGCGGCGATTCGCTTGATCTCGCGCATATCGGAAGGCTCCACGTAACCCGGGATGATGTTGACCTGGTTGATCAGGTTGCCCGTGTGTGTGGAGAAGCCCTTC
>DAIPJR010000041.1:954-10866 GCA_036770165.1 Actinomycetes bacterium
GGCCAGTGGCAGCGCCTCCGGCAGCACCGGCGCTGTCGACCCGGTCGGCAAGATCATCGCGGTCGACGCGTCGCGTCGGGTGGCGGCGCGGCCGCTGGCTGGCCCGCTGCTCGGCGGCGGGACGTACGACCTGTCCGCGCACGCCGGTCATGTCACCGTGGTCACGGCCTGGGGGTCCTGGTGCGAGCCGTGCCGGGCCGAGCTCCCGGTGCTGCGCCGGCTGGCCGCGGCGACCTACGGCGCGCCGGTGGACTTCCTGGGTATCGACGTGGAGGACACGGTGGCGGGCGCCCGGGCGATGGTGGCGCAGTACTCGATCCCCTACCCGAGCCTGGTCGACGCCGACCGCAGCCTGTACACCGGGTTCGCGCCGACCCTCGCCGGCGACGGCACGCCGGGCACCGTGGTCATCGACGCCCGGGGCCGGGTCGCCGGGACCGTGATCGGGCCGGTCGACGAAGCGGCGATGACCACCTTCCTGCGCCAGCTGGTGGCCGAGCGGCCCTGACTGCGGGCTGGGTCCGGACGCTGGCCGGACGAGCCGGTCTGGTCAGAGGTGGACGACCGGGCAGGTCAGGGTGCGCGTGATGCCCGGTACGGCCTGGACCTTGGCCAGCACGAGCTTGCCGAGGTCGTCCACGCTCTCGGCCTCGGCGCGGACGATCACGTCGTACGGACCGGTGACGTCCTCGGCCAGGGTCACCCCGACGATCTCGGCGATGTCACGGGCGACGTTGGCGGCCTTGCCGACCTCAGTCTGGATGAGGATGTACGCCTGGACGACCATGATCGTGCCTCCTCGGGGCTGGGTGGCTGCCTGCGCGCCGAGGCTATCGCTTCCGCTCCGTGGTGGCGACGACGGGTCAGGCCTTGCCCGGTGAGATGGCAGCATGGCCGCCATGGCAACCGGGAGCGGCACCTCGTCCGGCACCTCGTCCGGCACCTCTGCTGGTCGAGAGACGGTCGGTGAGCTGGGCGAGCTCGGGCTGATCGCGGCCATCACCGGACGGCTCGCCAGCGGGGCCGATGTCGAGCTGGGTCCCGGGGACGACGCTGCGATCGTTCGTACGACCGACGGTCTGGTCGTGGCGACGACCGACGTCCTCGTCGAGGGCGTGCACTTTCGACGGGACTGGTCCGAGGCCCTGGACGTCGGCCACAAGGCTGCGGCGCAGAACCTCGCCGACGTGGCAGCCATGGGCGCGCGGCCGGTCGCGCTCCTGGTCGGGTTGGGTGCGCCCGCCAGCCTGCCGGTCGCGTGGGCACTAGCGCTCGCCGACGGGCTCTCCGCCGAGGCGGCCCTGGTCGGTGCGGCCGTCGTCGGCGGCGACGTGGTCGCCGCCGAGCAGGTGATCGTCTCCGTGACCGCGCTCGGCTCGCTCGACGGTCGGGCGCCGGTCAAGCGCTCGGGCGCGAAGGTCGGCGACGTGGTGGCGCTCTGCGGGCGGCTGGGCTGGTCGGCCGGCGGCCTGGCCGTGCTCAGCCGTGGGTTCCGGTCGCCCCGGGTGCTCGCTGCCGCGCACCGGCGGCCCGAGCCCCCGTACGCGGCAGGACCGCAGGCAGCGCTCGCCGGCGCCACCTCGATGGTCGACGTGAGCGACGGGCTGCTCTCCGACCTCTCGCACGTGGCGACGGCCTCCGGCGTGGCGATCGAGCTGGAGGTGGCCGCCCTCGAGATCGGCGCCCCCCTGCACGACGCGGCTGCCGCGCTCGGCAAGGACCCGCTGGAGTGGGTGCTCACCGGCGGCGAGGACCACGCGCTCGTGGCGACCTTCCCGTCGGCCACGGCGCTGCCGGCCGGATGGGTGCGGATCGGCCACGTGGTGCTCGGCGCCGGGGTCACCGTCTCGGGGCTGCCCGCCGGGGCGTACCAGGGTCCGGGCGGCTGGCGGCACTACTCCGCCTAGCCCTTCCGCCGTCGCCGCGCCACTTTCGTTGATCATGGCCAAATGGCCCATGTGGATCAAGAAAAGAGGGCTATTTGTCCATGATCAACACAGGTGGTGGGGGGGGGCTAGCGGGTGACCTTGCCGGCCTTGAGGCAGGAGGTGCAGACGTTGATCCGCTTCGGCGTCTTGCCGGCCTTGCCGACCATCGCGCGGACGCGCTGGATGTTCGGGTTCCAGCGCCGGGAGGTGCGGCGGTGGGAGTGCGAGATGCTGTTGCCGAAGCCCGGCCCCTTGCCGCAGACGTCGCAGTTGGCAGCCACGGTCGACACTCCCCAAACGGATCTGAACGCTCGAAATGCCCGCACGAGACTCGCGCTCGACATGCTGGACGCCCCCGGTGCAGCCGGGTAGGCCTCGATCAGCAGCGTCAGATTACCTGACGGCCGCCGCCCGACGCCAACTCGACCGCCGGGCACGGACGACGCGGCCCGAGTCGGCACGGGCGACTACCCTGCCGCCATGCTCCAAGCGCTCGCGGTACGCGCCTGGTGCCGTGACGCCCTGGACGCCCTCGGCCGGGCCCGCGAGGAGATCGATGCCCTCAACGTCTACCCGGTTCCCGACGGCGACACCGGCACGAACCTGTACCTCACCATGGAGTCGGCGATCGAAGAGCTCGACGCCCGGCCGTCCGACGACGACCTGCCGAGGATGCTGCGCGCGCTCGCGCACGGCGCCCTGCTGGGGGCCCGTGGCAACTCCGGGGTGATCTTGAGCCAGCTGGTCCGGGCGGCCGCCGAGGTGCTGTCCGCCGCCGGCGACGACCGGCAGAAGGACACCTTCGCCCTCGCCCTGCGCAAGGCCGCCGACGCGGCCTACGCGGCCGTGGCCCACCCGGTCGAGGGGACCATCCTCACGGTCGCCCGGGCCGCCGCCGACGCGGCTCACGCCGAGGCGGCGAAGGCCGACTCGGCACTCGCGCATGTCGTCCGCGCCGCGGCGGCCGCAGCCCACGAGGCGCTGGACCGTACGCCGAGCATGCTCGAGCCCCTGCGGCTGGCGGGAGTCGTCGATGCCGGCGGTCGCGGCCTCACCGTCCTCCTCGACTCCCTCGTACGGGCCGTGACCGGCGAGCACCCGATGAGCCAGCCGCCGAGGGTCGCCGTACCCCAGCCGCGGCAGTCGACCGAACCCGAGCAGCCCGACGACGGGCCGGCGTTCGAGGTGATGTACCTGCTGGAGGCCGACGACGCTGCGACGTCGACGCTCAGGTCGGCCCTCGAACCGCTCGGTGACTCGCTGCTCGTCGTCGGCGGTGACGGCCTCTGGAACGTTCACGTGCACGTCGACGACGTCGGGGCGGCGGTGGAGGCGGGGATCCGGGCCGGACGCCCGTACCGGATCAAGGTGACGCACTTCGGCGAGCAGGTCGTACGGATGCGGGCCCGTGGCCGGGACGTCGGGCGGGCCGTGGTCGCGTTCGCGCCGGGGGAGGGCCTGGCGGCGCTGGTCCGCCAGTGCGGTGCCCTGGTCGTGCTCGGGGGGCCGGGCAACCGGCCGGCCACCCGCGACGTGCTGGAGGCGATCCAGGCGGCCCACGCCCCCGAGGTGGTGGTGCTGCCCAACGACGCCGACACGGTCCCGGTGGCGGAGGCCGCGGCCGAGTACGCCCGGGCCGGTGGCCTGCGCGTGGCCGTGATCCCCACCAGGGCGTCTGTCCAGGTGCTGGCGGCGCTCGCGGTGCACGACGCGGGGCGGCGCTACGAGGACGACGTCGTCTCCATGACCGCCGCCGCGAGGGCCACCCGTACCGGCAGCGTGACGACCGCGGTCCGCGAGGCTCTGACCTCGGTGGGGGTGTGCCGTCCCGGCGACGTGCTCGGCCTGATCGAGGGCGACGTGGTCTCCATCGGCGACGACGTCGAGGCGTCCGGCGAGGGCGTCCTGGACCGGATGCTCATGTCCGGGGGCGAGCTGGTCACGCTGCTCCTCGGGGTCGAGGCTGCCACCGACCTCGCCGACCGGCTGGAACGGCATCTCGCGCAGACCCACCCGGAGGTCGAGGTCCTGGTGCACGCAGGCGGTCAGCAGCACTACCCGCTGCTGGTCGGGGTGGAGTAGTCGGTGCTGCGCGACCCGGTGCGCACGGTCGTCGGTGACCGGACGGCGAAGATCCTGCGCAGCGGCCTCGCGATCGAGACCGTCGGCGACCTGCTGAGGCACTACCCGAGGCGCTACGCGGAGCGCGGCGAGCTGACCGACCTCGCCTCCCTCCAGCTGGACGAGTACGTCACGGTCATGGCCGAGATCGCCAGCGTGAGCAACCGGCCGATGCGCGGCCGCCGAGGTTCCCTGCTGGTCGTCGAGGTGACCGACGGCCGGGGTCGGCTCTCCCTGACGTTCTTCAACCAGTCGTGGCGCGAGCGCGAGCTGCGCACGGGCCGGCACGGGCTGTTCTCCGGCAAGGTCGGCGTCTTCAACGGGAAGCGACAGCTCACGCACCCCGACTACGTCCTCGTGGGCGAGGGCGGGACGGGCTCGACGGACGGAGCCGGCGACGCCGATGCTGCCGATGGCGCCGCTGCCGCGGCCGAGGCTGCCGCGGCCTTCGCCCAGGCCCTCATCCCGGTCTACCCCGCGACGGCCGGGCTGCCGTCCTGGCGGCTGGCCAAGTGCGTGGGCGCCGTCCTCGACGTGCTCGGCGAGCTGCCCGACCCGCTTCCCCCAGCCGTGCGCCTGCGGCACCAGGTCGTCGGGCTGGCTGACGCCTTCCGGCTGATCCACCGCCCGGAAGCGTTCGCCGACGTCACGCTGGCCCGGAAGCGGCTGGTGTTCGAGGAGGCGTTCGTCCTCCAGGTCGAGCTCGCCCGCAGGCGGGCGGCGGCGCGGGCGCTGCCGGCCACGCCGCGTGTCGCGCGGGCCGGGGGCGTGCTCGAGTCGTTCGACGCACGCCTGCCCTTCACCCTCACTGCCGGGCAGGTGGAGGTCGGTGAGGTGATCTCCGCCGACCTTGCCAGCGACCATCCGATGCAGCGGCTGCTGCAGGGCGAGGTGGGCAGCGGCAAGACGCTCGTCGCGCTCCGCGCGATGCTGGCCGTGGTCGACTCCGGCGGGCAGGCCGCGCTGCTCGCGCCCACCGAGGTGCTGGCCCAGCAGCATCATCGGTCGATCAGCGCCATGCTCGGCCCGCTCGCGGAGCGCGGGCTCCTCGGCGGGTCCGACGCCGGTACGCGGGTAGCGCTGCTCACCGGCTCGATGGGTACGGCGGCGCGGCGGCAGGCGCTGCTGGACGCAGCCAGCGGCGAGGCCGGCATCGTCATCGGTACCCACGCGCTGCTCGAGGAGAAGGTCGGCTTCTTCGACCTGGGCCTCGTGGTCGTCGACGAGCAGCACCGCTTCGGGGTCGAGCAGCGAGCCGCCCTGACGACCAAGGGCGAGGTGCCGCCACACGTGCTGGTCATGACCGCAACCCCGATCCCTCGTACGGTGGCGATGACCGTGTTCGGTGATCTCGAGGTGTCGACGCTGACCGAGCTGCCCCTCGGCCGGGCGCCCATCACCACACATGTCGTCCCTGCCGGGGAGAAGCCGCACTTCCTCGACCGAGCCTGGCAACGGGTCCGCGAGGAGGTGGCCGCGGGGCACCAGGCCTACGTGGTCTGCGCGCGGATCGGCGTCGAGGGTGCCGCGGCGAGCGAGAACGAGGGCGAGGACGAGGACGGGGGCGGCGGTGACGAGCCGGAGCTCCCGCCGTCCGACGACGAGCGGCGCCCTCCTGCAGCCGTCCTCGACCTGGCCCCCGCGCTGGCTTCGGGTCCGCTCAAGGACCTGCGCGTCGAGATGATGCACGGCCGCATGCCGTCGGACGCGAAGGACGACGTCATGCGGCGGTTCGCGGCCGGCCAGGTCGACGTGCTCGTCGCGACGACCGTCGTGGAGGTCGGCGTGGACGTCCCGAACGCGACCGTCATGGTCGTCATGGACGCCGACCGGTTCGGGGTCTCCCAGCTGCACCAGCTCCGGGGACGGATCGGTCGCGGCTCGTCGCCGGGTCTCGCCCTCCTCGTCACCGAGCTCGTCGCCGGGCCTGGAGACGCCAGCCCGGCCCGTGCCCGGCTCGACGCCGTGGCCGAGACGTTGGACGGCTTCGCGCTCTCCCGCATCGACCTGGCCGCCCGGCGGGAGGGCGACGTCCTCGGCGCCTCGCAGGCGGGCCGTCGCTCGTCGCTGCGCCTGCTCAGCGTGCTCCGCGACGAGGACGTCATCGCCGAGGCGCGCGACGACGCGACCGTGCTGGTCGCCGAAGACCCGAGCCTGCGCGGTCACCCAGCACTGCTCGCGGCGCTGGAGGCCTACGTCGACGCCGACCGCGCCGACTACCTGGACAAGACGTGACGCGGATCATCGCGGGCTCCTCGGGCGGGCGCCGGCTCTCGGTTCCGCCGGGGACCAGCACCCGACCCACCTCCGACCGGGCCCGCGAGGCCTTGTTCTCCACCCTCGAGGCGTTGCTCGGCACCCTGTCCGGCAAGCGCTTCCTCGACCTCTACTCCGGGTCCGGAGCGGTCGGGCTCGAGGCTGTCTCCAGGGGCGCCTCGGCGGCGCTCCTCGTCGACGACGACCGGCGCGCCCTCGCCGCCCTGGCGGCCAACTGTGCCGCGGTGGGAGGGTCCGCTGCCACGGTCTCGAGCGCCGCGGTCGAGCGGCTCGTCGCGGGAGCCGGCCCGGCCGATCCGTACGACGTCGCCTTCCTCGACCCGCCGTACGTGTCCGACGCCACGGACGTGCGCGACGTCCTGGAGCAGCTGCGCGCGAACGGCTGGCTGGCCGCCGGCGCGGTCGTCGTCGTCGAGCGGGCGACGCGGGCCGGGGAGTGGGCCTGGCCGCCCGGCTTCGCGCCGGACCGGTCCCGGCGCTACGGCGAGGCGACCCTTTGGTACGGTCGCGCCGCCGCTAGCGAACCGCCCCCGCAGGCCCGACCGTAGGGATGACCGATGGCCGAAGAGCTGATCGTGCGCAAGGTCGTCTGCCCCGGGTCGTTCGACCCGGTCACCAACGGCCACCTGGACATCGTCGGTCGGGCCGCCGCCCTTTTCGACGAGGTGACGGTCGTCATCGCGATCAACCACAACAAGGCCGGCCTGTTCACCGTGGAGGAGCGGCTCGACCTCCTGCGCGAGGTCACGGCCCAGTGGGCCAACGTCAGGATCGACAGCTTCCACGGTCTGCTCGTGGACTTCTGCCGTGAGCGCGGCATCCCTGCTGTCGTCAAGGGGCTGCGCGCCGTCACGGACTTCGACTACGAGCTGCAGATGGCCCAGATGAACCGCCAGCTGGCCGGCGTCGAGACTTTGTTCATGCCGACCAGTGCGACCTACAGTTACCTTTCGTCCAGCCTCCTCAAGGAGGTCGCGGCCCACGGCGGCGACGTGACCGGACTGGTGCCCGACGTGGTGGCCACCCGCCTCTACGAGCGGCTGGCCGACCGCACGACCTGAGCACGACCCGCAGCACCTGCGCCTGCGGCAACTTCGAGGAGACCGCTGCCCGTGGACGTCCACGAGAAGCTCGACGAGATCACCGTCCTCGTCGAGACCGCCCGCGCCATGCCGATGTCGGCGTCCTGCATCGTCAACCGGGCCGAGGTGGTGACGCTGCTCGAGGAGCTGCGCGCGCTGCTGCCGGCCGAGTTCGACCTCGCGGAGCAGCTGCTGGCCGGCCGCGACCAGGTCGTCGCCGAGGGCCGCGACGAGGCCGACGCGATCATCCAGGCCGCACACGAGGAGCGCATGCGCCTGGTGTCCGAGACCGAGGTCTTCGCGCAGGCGCAGCTGGAGGCGAGCCGCATCCGCGCCGAGGCGCAGGACGACGCCGAGTCGATGCGCCAGCAGGTCGACGCCTACGTCGACGGGAAGCTGGCGACGTTCGAGATCACCCTGAACAAGACGCTCGCAGCCGTGCACCGGGGTCGCGACAAGCTCCGCGGTCGCGGCGAGATGGAGAGCCTGGGCTCGCTCGGCACCGAGACGGGGGAGATCCCGGCGATCCGGGACTAGGTGGACAACTAGGCGAGCGACCCGTCCGCCCGGTTCGCGCGGTTTGGGCGCGCTTCCGGGCTCCGGTACGATCGCCGGGTCGGTCTCGTCCGAGGCCCTGTGGTTCGTCACGCCCTGCGGAGGGTTCAGCTGTCCAGGCTCGACCTGCGTGCCCCGTTCGTCGTGGACACCCGCGACCTCGGCCGCCGCGCAGGTTCGATGCTCGAGCTGAGCCGCACCGTCCAGGCGCCGACCCAGTTCGGTCTCGACGTGATCGGCGTACCAGAGGGCTCGGACATCCAGCTGGAGCTTCGGCTGGAGTCCGTCGTCGAGGGCGTGCTCGTCTCGGGCACGGCACGGATGCAGTTCGAGGGCGAGTGCGTTCGCTGCCTGGACCCGTTGTCGTTCGACAACGCGGTGCCGTTCCAGGAGCTGTACTTCTACCCCGATCAGGCGGTCGACGACGACGAGGCCTCGCGGCTCGAGGGCGATGCGCTCGACCTCGAGCCCGTGGTGCGGGACGCGGTGGTCCTCGGGCTACCGTTCCAGCCGGTGTGCCGGGTCGACTGCCCCGGTCTTTGCCCCGAGTGCGGGGTACGGCTGGCGGACGTGCCTTCTGGCACCGAGCACGTGCACGAGCAGGACGACCCGCGCTGGGCCGCCCTGCGTGATCTGACCGCTCCACCCACCGACGTCAAGGAAGAGAGCTAAGCCGTGGCCGTTCCGAAGCGGAAGACCTCGCGCAGCAACACGCGGCACCGACGTTCGCAGTGGAAGGCGACGGCGCCCGCGCTGTCCACCTGCGACCGGTGCAAGCAGCCGAAGCTGCAGCACGTCGCGTGCCCGACCTGCGGCACGTACAACAAGCGCCAGGTGCTTTCGGTCTGAGGAGCCCGGAGGGTCGTGGTCGACGCCGACGCCCGCCGCCGACGTCCATCTCGTCCTTGCGGGACCCTCGGGTCCTTGCCATGGTCAGGCAGCCGAGCCGATGACGGTCGGTCGATGACTGCTCACCACCCGTACGCGGAGCTGGAGTCGCGCCTCGACGTGGCGCTGGACCCTGCCCTGCTGGAACGCGCGCTCACCCACCGGTCCTTCGCGTACGAGAACGGGGGGCTGCCGACCAACGAGCGGCTGGAATTCCTCGGCGACTCGGTGCTCGGGCTCGTCGTCACCGACACGCTCTACCGCGCCCATCCCGACCTGCCCGAGGGACAGCTGGCCAAGCTGCGGTCGGCCGTCGTGAACGCCCGGGCGCTCGCCGACGTGGGCCGGGGCCTCGACCTCGGCCGGCACGTGCGGCTCGGCCGCGGCGAGGAGACCACCGGCGGACGTGACAAGAGCTCGATCCTCGCGGACACGGTGGAGGCGGTCATCGGTGCCGTCTACATCGACCTCGGCCTGGCCGCCGCCGACGCGCTCGTGCACCGGTTGTTCGACCCGCTCATCAGCGAGGCGGCCCACCTGGGCGCGGGGCTGGACTGGAAGACCTCGCTGCAGGAGCTCACGGCCAACGTGGGGCTGGGCGTCCCCGACTACCTCATCGACGACGACGGGCCCGACCACGAGAAGACGTTCACGGCCGTCGTACGCGTCGCCGGCGTCGCCCGGGGTACCGGTACCGGCCGGAGCAAGAAGGAAGCCGAGCAGCAGGCCGCCGCCGCGGCCTGGGCCGTCCTGCGCGTCGACGCCGCAGGTGCCTGAGCTTCCCGAGGTCGAGGTCGTCCGCCGCGGGCTCGCCCGGTGGGTGGCCGGCCGCACGGTGGCCGCGACCGAGGTCCTGCACCCGCGGGCGGTCCGCCGGCACGTCGGGGGCCCGGCCGACTTCGCCGGCCGGCTCGTCGGGACCCGGCTGCTGACCGCCGAGCGGCGCGGCAAGTACCTGTGGTTGCCGCTCTCGTCCGGCGACGCGCTGGTCGGCCATCTGGGCATGAGCGGGCAGCTGCTGGTGCAGCCGGCCGACGCCGTCGACGAGACCCATCTGCGGG
>DAIPJR010000041.1:10876-11473 GCA_036770165.1 Actinomycetes bacterium
CGGGTCCGGCTGCACTTCGCCGACGGGGGCCGGCAGCTGCGGTTCGTCGACCAGCGGACGTTCGGTGGGCTGCTCGTCGAGCCGATGGACGACCAGGTCGCCGTACCCGTCTCGGTGGTCCACATCGCGCGCGACCCGCTCGACCCGCTCTTCGACGACGCCGCGTTCGTCGCGGCGCTGCGGCGCAGGCATACCGGGATCAAGCGGGCGCTGCTCGACCAGACGCTGGTGTCCGGCGTCGGCAACATCTACGCAGACGAGGCGCTGTGGCGGTCGCGGCTGCACTTCGCCCGCGCGACCGAGACCATGACGCGTCCGGCGGTGGCCAGGCTGCTGGCCGACGTGCGCGCGGTGATGGGCGAGGCGCTGGCGCAGGGCGGCACGTCCTTCGACGCCCTCTACGTCAACGTCAACGGGGAGAGCGGCTACTTCGACCGCTCGCTGGACGCGTACGGGCAGGAGGGTCGCCGGTGCGCCCGGTGTGGCACCCCGGTGCGCCGGGACCCGTTCATGAACCGGTCGTCGTTTCGCTGCCCGAGGTGCCAGCCCCGCCCCCGCCACCCGCGCTGACCCCACCTCCTCAACGCCGGGGGCGGC